>CAYRPD010000037.1:1359-3372 GCA_964426095.1 uncultured Oscillospiraceae bacterium
ACCGTAGACCTCATTTCCCGTTACGCCGACGGCGTTGTAACCGTGTCGGACTTGGAAATATCCGATGCCATATTGCAGCTTATGGAGCGCTCAAAGCAAATCGTAGAGCCGGCGGGGGCAACGCCCTTGGCGGCGGTGCTGAGCGGGAAGCTGGATGTTGCCGGAAAGAATACCGTGTGCGTCCTCTCCGGCGGCAACATAGATGTGAGCTTTATCCAGTGCATTATCGAGCAGGGCTTGGTGGCGCGCCACAGACGCATGAAATTCACCGTGACCCTCTTTGATAGACCCGGCAGCCTTGTGCGTATGCTGGATGTTATAGCTGCCGCGCGCGCAAACATCCTCACCGTGGAGCATGATAAACTCAGCCTCGGCCTCAACCCCAACGAAACTACCGTCCACATCGCCTGCGAAGTGGCGGGCGAAGCGCATGGGAAAGCCGTGCTGGACGGGCTGAGAAGCCTCGGCTACAAGGTGACGGAGCGCTGAAAACAAAATAGGAATCACAAAGAGCCGAACCTGCGCGATTTACGCGGGTTCGGCTCTTTTTCTCGCTCTCGGCGCGTCTACACGCGCCTTAAAAACCAAACGGTCAGAAAAAAAGAGAAAAGACATATTGACAAAGGATTGGCGCGATGCTATACTTCACTTACCAATTGGTTAAAAAAGAGACGGGAGAGAAAAACTATGTCCGACAAACAAACCGCCGCCATGCTGGATAAAAAGCTGGACGAAAAGACGGCGCACACCATGCTCGTGTGCGGTATTATTATGGTTGTTGCTGTGCTCATTCACGACGGGGATCACATTCGCCAAGCGCTCAACTGGGGCTATCACATTCCCCTTGCAATATGGGCGCTCAACCTAACGGTGTACATTTTCCCGGTTGTCACGATTTTTCTTGCTAAGTCCAAGCGTATGTCCGTTACGCTCGTGGGCGCGGTCGGCGGGATATTCACCTCGGCCTCGTTCGTGATTTTGCACCTTTGCGGCTCTGCCACGGGGCTGTGGGGCGTGTGGAACTTCTCGTATTTCGAGCTTATAAAGGGCGTTACGTACCAAGGCAACTTCTATCAGGGTGTGGACTGGCTGAGCTGGGTGCTGCTTTTCCATGTGCCGGTGTTCTGCCTGCCATGCTCGTATGTGGGGTTTAAGAATTTTGCCCGGCTTAAAAAAGAGGCCGCGAGCGAATAAACAAAAACCGAGGGCGGCAAAATGCTGCCCTCAACGTGTATGTGTGAATAATATGACCGAGAAAGACAATAAAAAAGCCGATTTTGAGTGCGCCGCGTGTGCGGAGCTTTTGAACACCGAGGAAGAAGGAGAGCTTAAACTGCGCTTTTATATTCTTCGCGCGCTTATCGCCTCGGTGTTTTTGACGATGCCGCTGCTGTGGGATTTGCCGCCGCTTGTGCAGCTCGTGTTTGCTACGCTTATCCAGCTCGGCTCCGGCATGGTATTCTATAAAAACGCCTACCGCTCTATAAAAAACAAAGCTCCGGGAATGGATTTTCTTGTCGCGCTCTCCACAACGATTATATATATCTACAGTACCGTTACGGTTTTCACCGTGAAAGATGAGATAAAGTTGTATTTTCTTTGCCAAGGCGTGCTGATTTCGCTGCTGCTTTTCGGGCGGTATCTTGAAGTGACGGCGGTGAATCAAACCAAGGCTTCCGTCAGAAAGCTTTTGCGCCTACAGCCGAAAACCGCGCTCATACTGCGCGCGGGCGAAGAAACGGAGCTTAATATAGACGAAATCGCCTTGCACGATGTTGTGTTCGTCCGCCCCGGCGAGCGCATAGCCGTGGACGGGATTGTGCTTGAGGGCGAGGGAGTAGTGGATGAATCCATGCTCACGGGCGAAGCCGTCCCGGTTATCAAAAGCGTGGGGGATAAGGTCGTCGGCGGGACGCTCAACCGCTCCGGCAGGATGAAAGTCTCTGCCGAGGGGCTGGGCGAGGACTCCGTTTTGCGGCAAATTGCAAGCATGGTGGAGCAAAGCCAAGCCGC
>CAYRPD010000037.1:3472-13132 GCA_964426095.1 uncultured Oscillospiraceae bacterium
GGCACGCTCACCGAGGGGCAGGTTTCCCTTGAAAGCGGGGAGCGGTATACCCCCGATAATATCCGCCCCGATGCTAAAACTGCGGTGAGCGAGCTTCGCACAATGGGCATTGAAGTGTGGCTTTTGACGGGGGATAAGGAAGAGGCGGCGCGCAAGGTCGCCGAGGAGTGCGGGATAGATAATGTCATTTTCCGCGTCCGCCCCGAGGAAAAGGCCGCCGTTATAAAGCGCCTTAAAGAAGCGGGGAAAACCGTTGCAATGGTAGGGGACGGGATAAACGATGCGCCCGCAATGGCCGAGGCGGATTTGGCCGTTGCCATGGGCACGGGGACGGATGTGGCGATAGACTGCGCGCATATCGTCCTGCCCGGTGACGATGTGGGTAAAGTCCCCCTTGCGCTCAAGCTCTCCCGCGCAACAATACGCACCGTGCGCCAAGGCTTTGCGTGGGCGCTTTTATATAACGCCGTTTGCATTCCCATTGCCGCCTGCGGGGTAATAAACCCGTCAATATCGGCCGCGGCTATGGCGCTTTCGTCAAACGCCGTGCTTTTAAACTCTTTGAGGCTCAATAAATATGAAAACGGAAAGAATTGAAATCAAAATACGCGGCATGATATGCCGCAGCTGTGTGAATGAAATCGAAGAAATACTCCTGCACACGCGCGGGGTCATAAGCGCCAAGGCAAGCTATATTAAAAGCGAGGCCGAGGTGGAATTTGACAGCGCCCTTGTTACGGAAGATGAGCTACAAGCGCGGCTATATGAGCGCGGGTACGAAACCGGGGCGCGGCGTGTCGGTGCGTTGTGCGCAGACGGGCTCTGTCTCTTGCTGACGAGCGTTTTAACGTGGCTGCTTTTTAAATTCGGCGGCGGGGGAGCACTTGAAATGCCGCAGGGCGCGCCGCTGTGGACGGTGTTTCTCACGGGGCTTTTGCAAAGCCCGCACTGCGTGGGAATGTGCGGGGGAATCGCGCTCGGCGTGAGCGCGGATAGGGAAAGCGCTGTGAAGAGCGCTGTTATTTATAATGCCGGGCGCGTTGCGGCGTACACCGCTGTGGGCGCGCTCTTCGGCGCGCTGGGTACGGTGATAGGGTACTCTCTGAGCGTAAAGTCAATGGTTTTTACCATGGTGGGGCTTGTTGTCAGCCTGATAGGGCTTAATTTGTGGGGGCTTTTGCCGGGGCTGCGGGCGCTTTCGCTTGCGTCTGCGCCCTGCCTTTTGCCGGAGCGGGCGCAGCGGCGCTTTGCGGCGCGCCCCTTTATAATCGGCGCGCTCACGGGGCTTATGCCGTGCGGCGCGCTGTACGCAATGTGGCTTCACGCCGTGTCCGGCGGGAGCGCTGTGTACGGGGCGGGGAGTATGCTGGCTTTTGCGCTGGGTACTGTGCCGCTTTTGCTCGTTTTCGGCGCGTTCGGGGCGTTTATGCCGCGAAAATGGAATAAGTATTTAGTGAAAGCGAGTGCGGTTTTGATAACCGCGATGGGGGCTAAAATGCTCATCGCGGGCTTGCATATGCTCTGATTTCCTGCTATACTTTTCACCGTGAGGTGAGGTAAAATGCCCTTGATAGTCGATAAAGACGCGGTGCGCCGCGATATTCTCATGGCGTTTCAGCGTTGCATGGAGAAAAAGCCGATGGCGAAGGTATCTTTGCGCGATATCGCCGCCGAGGCCGGAATGTCCCACGCAAAGCTTTTGAACTACTTTGAAAGCCGGGATGACTTGGTGATAAGCTATGTGCGTTACACCAAGGATTTTATGACGGAAAAGTGCAAGGCGTGGTTTGCTGAGCACGACCGGGGCGATTACGAGAGCAACCTCGCGTATATGAATGCTTTCATGTCCTATGTGGCAAACGGCAAGGCGGGCGAGGAGCGCCCCAACGCCACCACGCAAACCTATGTCCTCACGCATTATAATGACGAGGTTGCAAGGCTCGTCAAGGCCGAGTTTAAAGAGTGGCGCGAGACGATGGAGCAGTGCTTGATCGCAATCTACGGCGACACTGTCGGCAAGCAAGAGGCCGAGGCGATGATGATTTTAATCGCGGGTACGTTTATCTGCAACTATAACGGCGCGCTCACCGGCGGCATAAACCACAATATCATCGGCTACCTTGCCAATCTCGCAAACTCGTGATTATTGCGGTGAAAACAGCATAAAATATTAATATCGCATTGATAATATTGCGGGCAGGACGCTTTTCGTCCTGCCCGCGATGCGGTTTTTGTGCGTGTTTTGCTTGCTTTTTCTTCCCCGCCCAAAACGCGGATTTATGTCTTGCTAAAAGCGGGCAAATGGCGTATAATTATTTGATAAATTATGCTTTGACGGAGCTTGGTATGAAAAGCTGGGTTAAAAGAAATCTTGCGCTTATTCTGGCGCTTATAATAATATGCTCGGTGTGCCTGCTGTTTTGCTCGCGCAAGGAGGGTATGTTCATTGACGAGGTATACTCTTACGGCCTTGCCAACAGCTACTATGCCCCATACGTGACGGACATAAAGGGCGGGGATATGACGGATAAAATCTTCACCCGCGCCGAGCTTACGGACTATCTCGCCGTCACGGGCGAGGATGCCTTTGCTGCGGGGTCGGTATACTATAACCAAACGCGCGATGTTCACCCGCCGCTTTACTATTGGCTTTTGAATTTCGTTTCTTCCCTGTGCGCCGGTCACTTTTCAATGTGGATAGGGCTTGGGCTTAACCTTATTATATATGTGCTGACGCTCGTGACCCTCTATAAGCTTGCCGAACTCCTGTTTTCAAGCCGCTTGTGCGCGGTGTCGGCTGTGCTTATTTACGGGCTTAGCACCATCGGCTTATCGACAATGCTGATGATAAGAATGTATATGCTGTTAACGCTTTTCACCGTGCTTTTGGCGTATCTTATCGCGCGTTTGGATAAGACCGGGGATAAAAAGCTGTATCTGCCTCTTGCTCTCACGGTTTTCGCGGGGCTTATGACGCAGTATTACTTTGTTTTTTATGCCTTTTTCCTTTGTGGCTTTTACGTTATCGCCCTTGCGGCAAGGCGCGAATGGCGCGCGGCGCTGAAGTTTTCCGTGGCGGCGCTTTTGGGCGTGGCGGGGCTTATCGCGGCGTTTCCCGCGTGCTTTGACCAGCTTTTTGCCGATGCGCTTGTCTCCGGCGGGAACGCTGTGGAGAACCTAATGAGCGTGAGCCAGTATGCCGCGAGAATAACCACGTTTATATCCGACACGGCGCACCGCATGAAAGCCGCGATATACTTGGCGCTGTTCTTTGCGGCGTTGGACTTGGTGTTTATCAAAAAACTGCTCGCCGCGCGCGAGGAAAAGGGCAAGCGCCTTATGCCCCTTGCGGTGATTATCCCCGCCTTTGTCGCCTTTATCGTTATTGCGGTTATTTCCCCCGTGGTTGAGATACGGTATATTTATAATATCGCGCCGATGTTCGCGCTTGCGGTGTGCGCGCTTTTGTGTATGGCAGAGCGGGCGTTCCCGGCTTTTGCCGAAAGGCGCGGCGTGAAAGCGGCGGCGGGCGCGGTAATCGCGGCGCTGTGCCTGTGGCAGGCACGGGGTGTTGCGCCGGATTATCTCTACGATGAGTACAGCGACTATGATGCGCTTTTGCGCGAGCACGCGGACGCACCCTGCGTTTACATAGACGATAACTACTTTTCCCCCATAACCTACGATATGCTCCAACTCATGGTTTTCGATGATTTTCTTGTCACGAACGACACGGAATCCGAGGCTTTGAGCGAGTATACGCTGGGCGCGGCGGAGACGGTAGTATTTATAGATATAAGCAAGCAATGGGCCAGCGGCTACGATGCGGATGAGATTTTGTCCGCATTGGAGGAAAGCATGGGGTTTTCCGCCGCCGAGGCTCTCTACTCCAACGGCTTTTCCGCCGTGTATCTTCTGAAAATGGGAGGCTAAAAACCGATGCTGTCAGTTATTATGCCCGCGTATAACGAGGAAAAGATGATCGCCATCGCGGCGGACACCGTTTCCGGCATACTCGAAAAAGAGAATATACCCTTTGAGCTTCTTTTCGTGGACGACGGCTCAAAGGACGCGACTTGGGAGAATATCACCCGCGCCGCCGAAAGCAACAAGCACGTTGTGGGCGTGCATTTCAGCCGCAACTTCGGCAAGGAAGCGGCGATGTTCGCCGGGCTTGAAAAGGCCGCGGGGGATTGCTGCGTCGTCATCGACTGCGACTTGCAGCACCCGCCGGAGAAAATTGTGGAGATGTACCGCCTTTGGGAAGAGGGGTACGAGGTTATAGAGGGCGTAAAGGAAGATCGCGGCGAGGAATCCGGCTTCCACCGCTTTGCCGCAAACAGCTTCTACGGCCTTATCAGCCGCGCCACGGGCATGGATATGTCCTCTTCTTCTGATTTCAAGCTCCTTGACCGCAAGGTGGTGGACACGCTCAACAAACTGCCGGAGCGGAACGTTTTCTTCCGTGCGCTGTCGTTCTGGGTCGGGTTTAAAAAGGCCACGGTTTACTATTCCGTGCGCGAGCGCACCGAGGGCGAGAGCAAATGGTCCACAAAGTCGCTTATCAAGTACGCTATAACCAACATCGGCTCGTTTTCCTCCGCACCGCTCCACCTTGTCACGGTGCTGGGGCTGATAATGCTTGTTGTGTCGATAGTGTTCACGGTGATTTCCCTCGTGCAAAAGCTCACCGGGCAGGCGCTCGGCGGGTTTACCACGGTTATCGTGCTCTTGCTTTTCTCCAGCAGTATAATCATGCTCAGCCTCGGCATAGTGGGGTACTATGTCGCGCGCATTTATGACGAAATCAAGGGCAGACCCCGCTATATCATATCCAAAACCGTCGGAGAAAGGGCAGAGAAATAATGAAAGATAAAATACTTGAGCTTTGGAAAAAATACCGCGAGATAATAGTGTATCTCATAGTCGGCGTACTCACCACGATTGTGGCTTGGGCGGCAAAGTTTATATTCAACTTCGTTTTCTACGCCGGGACGGCGCACCCCACCGCAACGCAGAATTTCATCCTCAGCGTTGTCAACTGGGTGGCGGGCGTTGCGTTTGCGTATCCGACAAACCGCCGCTTCGTTTTTGAAAGCAAAAGCCCGAATATTCTTTCCGAGTGCACAAAGTTTGTTATGTCGCGTGTGGCCACGCTCGTGCTGGATATCGTTGTTATGCAGCTTCTTGCGCTCGCCGGGCTTAATGTGTATGTCGCCACGCTCATCTCTTCCGTGCTCGTTGTCATCGGCAACTATGTTTTCAGCAAGATTTTCGTTTTCAAAAAGAATAAGGAAGAATAATAATCACATAAAGCATAAAAAGCGGACGCACCGCAGGGGGTTTCCCCTCGGTGCGTCCTTTTTGCGTTTTCCACTGCCCTCAGGCGAGCTTTACAACGGTCAGCGTGGCGTTTGTATAGCTGTTTGCGCTCGTGGTGTTATTTATAACGGTGAGCGTTTGCGACGCTGTCGGGGCGACTATCGCCGTGAGCGCTATGCGCTCCGTCCCCGCATCGGCGGTTTGCGCGCGCGAGCTTGCGGCGTAGTCAAGCGCCGTCCCGCCGAGTGCGAGCGCCGCGCCGATTGTTCCGTCCCCGGTCATGCTTGCATCGGCGGCAAAGGTGACAAGGTATTGCCCCGGGGCGAGCGTTACGCCCGTTGTGCCGGACGCGGCGATGTCTCCGGTGGAGTTTATTTGGTTTGTTCCCAGCGCGAGCGCGTCCCCCGCCGTGACGGATTGCGCCGCCGGTTGATAGAGCATTGCGTTTTGGTTCGTCGCCGTTGCGCCGGTAGCTCCCGTTGCCCCTGCCGGCCCCACAGGGCCTTGCACGCCCTGCGGCCCTTGCGGGCCTGCCGGACCTTGCAGTCCCATAGGCCCCGCCGGGCCTACATTGCTGCCGCACCCGCACGAGCAGGCGCAAGAGCTGCTGCCGTTGCAGGGGTTGGAGTATATTTTCGTAGAGTAGCATTCGTTTTCGGCCATTTTGCTCCTCCGAAAGAGAATTGGCGGGGCGGTTGTCGGCAAAGCCGCGCCCCGCCTTGTCTCATTGTATGCCTGTGCTCACGAAAGCGGCACTTCAATCGCTGTTTGCTTGTCCCCCGCCGAGCGATAGAATAGCAGAGTGGTTACTTCATTCGGGTCTATCACCTGCGTAAGACCGCTTTGCGTATACGCCGTGCCCGGTGAGTCGGCGGAATACCCCTCTCCGCCACTGCCGAATATGTTTTCTAATCGTGTTCCGTCTTTGAGGATAACTCCCTCGAACATAGGTATGCCAAGCTCATCACCTTTGATTTGTACATCGGCAGGTGTGGAATAGGCAACACACACAGAGAGGGGAGAAATTGTGACTTTATTTATTGCAAAGCCCGTATCTCCCATCGGCTTATTGAGAAAGCATTCTCTTGCCCCGCTCTCGCTTGGCAATTCAATTTCAAACACCCACTCGCCAAAAACGACCGGCGTTGTGCTCACCTTGCACGCAATGCCGAGATTGACAAAGCGCACACACACTGTTTTGCCGAGGAGAGAATAACCCTCGCCGCTCGGCCAAAGCGTCAACGTGAATTCAAGCCGCCCGTCCACAGCGCTTTCCACGCTTGCGGGAGTGGGTACACACTCGTCCAGCTCGCTCAGCAATGCCGTTATACTCCCGCCGCCTCGCCTTTGTGCGTGATTTCTGTTGTATCTGTCGATAGAGAGATTGCGCGTTATCCTTGCCAGCCACGCCTGCAAACGCTTGGGATGCTGCGGCGGTATTGCGTTCCATGCGCGGACATAGGTATCGTTCACGCATTCTTCTGCATCTTCGCGCACGCCCAAAATATTCATTGAGACAGCATGGAAGTACGCGCCGTACTTCCTGCCGGCCTCCGCTACGGCGCGCTCATCGCGCCGCCAATACAGCTCTATTATTCTTTCGTCATCCATACGCTTCTCCTTTTCTTAAATTCGCGTCTCATGGGTATAAGACGGATTTTTCGCGAAAAAGTGACGGGAAAATGATTTTGTTTTTACAGCGATATTATAACATATGGAATGTTCAAAGCTCCCCCTGTAAACGGATAAAAACGCAGGTGTTAACAGCCGTTTATCGGCTTGCGGGGACGGAATTTGTGTAAATTTGAGATATTCTCGGCACTGCGGCATATCAACGCCGTGTTTTTGCACAAAAAATATGGGGAAATCGGTTGAAAATTCTGCGGTTTATTATTCAATTGTCAGAAAATTATTTAACGTATAGCATTGCAAAAACGGAAATGATATAATAAAACCAATCTTATTAGGATAGCAAAATAAGCGCATATATCAGCAAAATCAATGATTTTTGGAGGAGACATGAAGAAAGTACAGTTTACCGAAACCGCCTTGCGCGATGCGAGCCAGTCTCTTATCGCAACGAGGCTGCCGTATGACAAAATGGAACCGATTCTCGGCGCAATGGACAAGGCCGGGTATTATTCCGCCGAGGTTTGGGGCGGGGCAACGTTTGACGTGTGCCTACGCTTCCTCAACGAAGACCCGTGGGAGCGCCTTCGCAAAATCCGCAAGAATATGCCCAACACCAAGCTGCAAATGCTCCTGCGCGGGCAGAACATCCTCGGCTATAAGCACTATCCCGATGACATTGTCCGCCGCTTTGTGCGTGCGTCCGTCAAAAACGGCGTTGACATTATCCGCATTTTCGATGCGCTCAACGATGTGAACAACCTCAAGGTTGCAATCGAAGAAACCGTGGCCTCCGGCGCTATGGCCTCCGGCACGATTTCCTACACCACCAGTCCCGTACACACGCGCGAAAAGTACGTTGAAATGGTGAAAGAGCTTGCCCAAATGGGTGTCGGCTCTATCTGCATAAAGGACATGGCCGGTATTCTTACTCCCGCTGCGGCCTATGACCTTGTCGCGGCGATTAAGGACGCAGTGGATCTGCCCGTCGTGATGCACACGCACTGCACCACCGGCCTTGCCTACATGACCTACCTCAAGGGCATTGAAGCGGGCGCTGATGTTATCGACACGGCCATTTCCCCGCTCTCCGGCGGCACTTCCCAGCCCGCTACCGAGACCTTGGCTTACGCCCTGCGTGAGCTCGGCTACGAGGTGGAGCTTGACCAGCCCACGCTTTACGCTATTGCCGACTACTTCAAGCCCATCCGCAATGACTACATCAAGGACGGCACGCTCAACCCCATTTCCATGGGTACGGACACGCAGTGCCTCAACTATCAGATTCCCGGCGGTATGCTCTCCAACCTTCTCAGCCAGCTCAAGAGCCTCAACGCCCTTGACAAGTTTGACGAAGCGCTTAAAGAGACCCCGTCCGTGCGCAAGGACTTGGGCTATCCGCCCCTCGTCACCCCGACAAGCCAGCTCGTCGGCACGCAGGCCGTGCAGAACGTGCTCGCGGGCGAGCGCTACAAGAATGTCGGCGCAGAGGTAAAGGCTTACTGCCGCGGCGAGTACGGCCGCACCCCCGCACCCATTGACGAGACCGTGCGCGAAAAGATACTCGCGGGCGAAAAGCCCATTGAAGGGCGCTATGCCGACACGTTGCCCACCGATACCTTTGAAAAGGCGCAGGAGAAGCTCGGCGCAACTGCAAAGTGCGAAGAGGATGTGCTCAGCTACATCGCGTTCCCCGCAGTTGCCGAAAAGTTCTTTGACGAGCGCACCGCCGCCGAGGAAAAGAAGGTACGCTACTCCATCGAGGAGCTCTAAGGAGGGCGCTTAAATGGATATGGTTAATATTTCTCTCGGCACAGCCGCAGTTGCAGGGCTTTTGGGCTATCTCGTGGTGTTTTTCGGCCTTATTCTTCTTATGATAGTGGTCATTATAATGGGCAAATTCTTTGTCGCGAAAGCGAACAAGGAAAAGGCCGCCGCTGCCAAGGCTGAACCCGTGGCCGCTGCTGCCGCGGTTGAGCCCGTAAAGGCCGAAGCGCCGGGCACTGCCGGTGAGCTTAAGCTCTACGACACCGACCCAAGAGATGCCGCCATGATTATGGCGATAGTTGCCGACACGCTCGGCAAGCCCCTCAATCAGCTCCGCTTCATTTCTATCAAGGAGGTTAAGGAATAATGAAATATAAAGTAACGCTTAATAACCGCGTGTACGAGGTAGAGGTGGAAGAAGGCTCTGCCATGCTCGTGGACGAATACGAGCTTGCCGCCCCCGCCGCTCCCGCGCCCGTGGCAGTCGCCGCGCCTGTGGCCGCTCCCGTTGCGGCTGCCCCCGCTGCTCCCGCCGCTGTTGCTGTTGCGGCCGGTGAGCCGGTTAAAAGCCCGATGCCCGGCAACATTCTGAAAATCAATGTCGCCGCAGGTCAGGCCGTCAAAGAGGGCGAAGTCCTCATAGTTTTGGAGGCCATGAAGATGGAAAACGATGTTGTTGCCCCGCGTGACGGCACTGTTGCGCAGGTTGTCGTTTCCAAGGGCGCTGTTGTGGAAACCGGTACAACTCTCGTTGTTCTTGCATAAGGAGGAGACCTATGGATATACTGGGTACTCTCCGCGATTTGGCGCTGGAATCCGGCTTCGCTGCGTTCTTTACGACGGCGGGCGGCTGGAAAAACCTCGTCATGATTATCATTGCCTTTGTGCTTTTGTACCTGGGCATTGTGAAAAAGTTTGAACCGCTGCTGCTGTGCGGCATCG
>CAYRPD010000038.1:0-4010 GCA_964426095.1 uncultured Oscillospiraceae bacterium
GGAAAACTGCTTCATCATCTGCTGCATGGCCTCAAACTGCTTCAAAAGGCGGTTCACATCCACCACCGAGGTGCCGGAACCCGCGGCAATGCGCTTTTTGCGGGAAGAGTTGAGCATAGAGGGGTTGTCGCGCTCGGCGGGGGTCATGGAGCGGATTATCGCTTCCTGCCGCGCCATGGACTTTTCATCCACCTTTGCGCCCTTGAGCGCCTTTGCGTCAAGCCCCGGAATCATCCCGGCGAGCTCGCCCAAGTCGCCCATGCTTTTAAGCTGACCCATTTGGTCAAGGTAATCGGCGAGGGTGAAACGGTTTGCGCGGAGCTTTTCCGCCGCTTCCATGGCCTTTTTCTCGTCAAAGCTCTGCTCGGCCTTTTCAATAAGCGTGAGCACATCGCCCATGCCGAGAATACGCGAGGCCATACGGTCGGGGTGGAACGGCTCAATCATGTCAAGCTTTTCGCCGACACCGATGAATTTGATGGGCTTGCCTGTCGCGGCGCGAATGGAAAGCGCCGCACCGCCGCGCGCGTCACCGTCAAGCTTTGTGAGCATAACGCCGGTAACACCCAGCGCCTCATCAAAGGCCGAGGCGGCGTTGACGGCATCCTGACCCGTCATAGCGTCCACAACCAAGAGGATTTCTGCAGGCTCTACGGCATCGCGGATGTTTTGAAGCTCCTGCATGAGAGCTTCGTCTATATGAAGCCGACCGGCCGTGTCGAGAAAAACAAGGTCGTTGCCGTGCTTTTTCGCGTGCTCCACCGCCGCGCGGGCGATGTCAACGGGGTCTGTCTGCCCCATTTGGAAAACGGGGATATCAAGCTGCGCACCGACGGTTTCAAGCTGCTTTATCGCGGCGGGGCGATAAATGTCACACGCGGCGAGCAGAGGGCGCTTGCCCTGCTTGCGCATATAGGCGGCGAGCTTTGCCCCGTTCGTGGTTTTGCCCGCGCCCTGAAGCCCCACCAGCATCACAACCGAGGGGGATTTGGAGCTGATGTTGAGCTTTTGGGTTTCCCCGCCCATGAGCTTGCACAGCTCTTCATTGACGATTTTTATAACCATCTGCGCCGGAGAGAGAGCTTCCAGCACATCCGCGCCCGTGGCGCGTTCCGTGACGGCCTTGGTGAAATCCTTGACCGCCTTATAGCTCACGTCCGCTTCCAAAAGCGCCAGGCGCACCTCGCGCATAACTTCCTTGACATCGGCGGCGGTGAGCCGTCCTTTGCCGCGAAGCTTTTTGAAAGCGGCATTCAGTTTTTCGCTAAGACTTTCAAACGCCATTGCTGCTCCTTGTCAAATGCCGAGCCGTAGCTGCTCAAGCTCCGCTATGCCGCGCTGGGCAAGCTCCCGAGCGCGCCCGGCGGAAACATCCCTAATCTCTTCAAGCTCGGCTTGAAGCGTGTTGAGGGCGCGCGCATACTGCGTAAAGCGGGCGATAAGCCCCGTTTTTTCTTCCAAGCTTTCAAGCGAGGCTTCCGCGCGGCGAATATTGTCCCACACGCCTTGGCGGGAAATGCCGAGCTGCTCGGCAATCTCCGCGAGGGAAAGATCCTCGTTATAGTGCAAATCATAGCACTCGCGCTGCTTGTCGGTAAGCGTTTCGCCGTAAAAATCAAGCAGCATACTGCGCATAAGCCGACCCTGCTCCATGACGAAACCTCCCTGTCAAGCTTTTAGCCTTTGCAGAGTATATACCTTTATTTCGCGCCTGTCAAGTATTTTTTCTTGTCAGGCGGGCAAAAATGCGGCCACGGCAAGATAAAAGCATAATATTTCCTCTTGCGGGAAAAATGAACGTATATGCCCGCAAACGGCAGAGGCGGAAAGCCGCTGCGCGAAATCATACGGCAAGAGGTTAATTTGACGATGGACAGCATAGATTGCGCGATATACATTGATATCCCGGAGCTTTACGAATACGCCGCGAGCGCGGCTCGGCTCATGACACCCGAGGGGGAGAGTGCGCCGCGCGGCACGGCACGAAGATATAAAAAGAATATGCGCCGAGTGCAGAAGTGCCGGGCGGAGATAGAGCGGCGCTACGGCGCTTGCGCCGCGCCACCGGCGGCGTGCGAATGGATAATGGATAACTGGTATATGCTACAGCGCGAATACCGCGCGGCGCAGCCGCTTTTGAAAAACGCGCGCGCAATACGCCGAAGCGGCAGGGAAGCGCTTTTAGAGGGGCTTTGCCGCAATATGCTCCTATCCGGGCGGGGCGAAGTGACGGAAGAGCGCTTTACGGCGTATTTAGAGGGCTTTCAATCCGTCACGGTGCTCACGCGCGAGGAGCTTTATCTCCTGCCGACCTTTTTGTCCGCGGCGATTACGGAGAGCGTGGCGGGTGTGTGCCGCCAAATGCGCTATGCATCCGATACGGACGTATACGCCGAGCGTTTAAAGGCGCTTTTTACGACGCTTCGCCTATTCAACACGGCGGATCTTCAAGCGCTGACGGAGAAAGCAGACATCACGGACAGAATACTCTCTCTCGGCGACCCCACGGGGGAGTATGCCCGCATGGATGCGGGCACGAAGCGGGAATACCTAAAGCGTGTGGAGACGCTTGCAAAGCGCGCCGGGGAGCGGGCGCATATTTATGCGCAAAAGCTCACGGAAAAGGCAACGCGCGAGAAAAAGCACGTGGGGGAATACCTTTTCCCCGCGCGCTCCTCGGCATATGCGCGCATATACATCGCCGCGAATGTGCTTTTTACGCTGTTTTTCGCGCTTTTGGCCGCCTTTGGGTTTGAAAGCGCGCTCGCGGCGGCGCTTTTGCTGTTGCCGATATCGGAGCTTATTAAAAGCGCGGTGGATTCGGTTTTGCTGCGCGCTGTCAAGCCGCGCCGCCTTTTCCGCATGGATACGCGAAGCGGCGTGGGCAGTGAGGGGCGGACTATTTGCGTTATCTCGGCGCTTTTAGGCGTTGAGGCTTCCGCGCGGCGCTTGGAAGAGGTGTACTTTGCCTGTAAGGGCGAGGGCGCGGCGCTGATGTTCGGCCTTTTGGCGGATTACCCGGCGGCGGATACCGCCGAGACGGAAGCGGACGCGGCGCTTTTGCGTCAGGCGCGAGAGGGGATAGAGCGCCTTAATATGAAATACGGCAGGCGCTTTTACCTCTTTACCCGACCGCGTGAATTTGACGGGGAGCGCTACAGCGCACATGAGCGCAAGCGCGGGGCGATATTGGAGCTTGCAAAGCTTTTATGTGATGAAAAATCCACGCTGGAAGTGTACGGGGAGAAGGACGCGCTTGCGGGGGTGAAGTATATCTTGACGCTCGACAGCGACACGCGGGTATACCCCGGCGCTGTCGGCGAGCTTATCGGCGCTATACTGCACCCGCTGAACAGACCCCGCATAAACGCGAAAACGAAAACAGTCACCTCCGGCCACGCGATAATCCACCCGCGCATAGACACCGACCTTGAAACCGCCACCGCCACGGATTTCGCGCTCATCTACGCCGGAGCGGGCGGGAGCGACCCCTACGGCGCGCTCTGCGGCGAGGTATACATGGACGCATTTGACTGCGGCGGCTTTGCCGGGAAAGGGATAATAGACGCGCGCTCGCTTTTGGTGTGTACGCGCGGCTTTCCCAAAGGGCGCGTGCTCAGCCACGATGCGCCCGAGGGCGCGTACCTGCGCGGTGCATACATGAGCGATGCGGAGTTTTCCGACCGCTTTCCCGCTCGTCCGCTTGATTATTTTAAGCGCCTGCACCGCTGGGTGCGCGGGGATTGGCAAAATCTCCGCTTCGCCTTTGACCCTGCCCTAAGGGAAATAGACCGCTGGCGCATAGCCGACTCCATACGCCGAAGCATGATAGCGCCCGCTACCCTCGCCGCGATTTGCGCGGGGTTTTTCATGGCCGGGCGCGGCATACACGTGGCGGCATGGGCGGCGCTGTGCGCACTTTTGACGGGGCTTTTCTCGGCCTTGGCCGAGCACGGCCTGTCCCGCCGCCGTGCAGGCGTTCACGCGCGGCGCTATGCCCGGCTTTTCAC
>CAYRPD010000038.1:4110-13001 GCA_964426095.1 uncultured Oscillospiraceae bacterium
AAGTCTGCGGGGCTGATGTGGCTGCTCTCGCCCTTGGCGGCGTTTGCCTTGGCGCTTGAAGCGCACCGCGACACGGCGCTTGCCGAAAATGAGCGGGAGTATATCCTGCAAGCGGCCAAAAGGAGCTTGGGGTACTTCAAAAGCTTCTTTTCCCCGGAGGATAGCTTCCTCCCGCCGGATAATTTTCAGGAGCAGCCGCCCGTGGGGCTTGCCCGGCGCACCTCGCCCACGAACATCGGCCTTGCCCTCGCCGCGCACACAGCGTGCGTGGATATGGGGCTTATCACAAAGGAAGAGTGCGCGCAGTATACGTCTCATGTGCTTGACACCTTGGAGCGTATGCCGCGCCACATGGGGCATTTTTATAATTGGTACGATACCGCCACCCTCGTCCCGCTTTTGCCGGCGTATATATCCACCGTGGACAGCGGCAATATGTACGCGGGGCTTATGACGGCGCGGCGGGCAATGGAAGAGTACGGCGAAGCGGAGCTTGCCGAGCGTATAGGCGCACTTATGAAGCCCATGAGCTTTGCGCCCCTTTACGATAAGGGCAGGGGGCTTTTCCACATTTGCTACGACACCGCGAACGAGCGCGGCGCGGGCGGGTGGTATGACCTCATGGCGAGCGAGGCAATGCTGACAAGCTATATCGCGCTTGCAAAGGGCGATGTGCCCGTGCGCCACTGGCGGCGGCTCAGCCGTGCGCTTTTGGAAAAGGACGGCTATCGCGGCCTTGCAAGCTGGACGGGGACGATGTTTGAATACCTCATGCCGGAGCTTTTTGTGCCGGTGTACAGAGGGAGCTTATTATACGAAAGCGTCCGCTTTTGCCTGTACGCGCAGAAAAAGCGCGTTTGGCCGGGAAACCCGTGGGGCATATCGGAAAGCGCCTTTTACTCGCTGGATAACGCCCTCAACTACCGCTACAAGGCGCACGGCTGTGCCGCGTTGAGCCTAAAGCGCAGGCAGGATGAGGACTTGGTTATATCGCCGTATTCATCCTTCCTCGCCCTCGCCGTTGACCCGGAGAGCGCCGTGCGTAATCTTCGGCATTTGGAGAAGCTCGGCGCTGTGGGGCGCTGGGGGTTTATAGAGGCGCTGGACTTCACGCCCTCACGTTGCACCCGCGAGGGCGGGGAGCAGGTGCGCTGCTACATGGCGCACCATATCGGCATGAGCATACTTGCCGCGGCAAACGCCGTGTGCGATAAAAGCGTACAGCGGCGCTTCATGTCCTCGCCGGAAATGGCGGCCTTTTCGCTTTTACTGCAAGAGCGCGCCGACATGGGCGGCGTGCTCATCCGCCGGGACTATGCGCCCATGCCGGAGCGCACCGAGCGCCGCGCCGTTACGCGCTGGCAGCTTCGCGGCGGCGAGCACGACACTGCCCGCCGCGCCTGTGCGCTCTCTAACGGCGCATATTCGATTATGGCGGATAACCGCATGAACACGAGTGCAAAATACGGCGATATCGCCGTGTATGACTGCACCCGCCACATCGGCACTCCGGGCGGCGTGACAATATCGCTTGAAGAAGAAAGCGGCAAAGCGTACACCCTCACCCCCTGCGAAAGCCCCGTCATGTGGGAGCTTGAAGAGGACGCTGTGCGCATAGCGGGCGAGGCGGGGAGCATAGATTACGCCGTCTCCCTCGCCGCCGCCTACGGCGATTGCGGCGAGGGGCGCGCCGTGACCTTGTGCGCAAGGGAGAATACGACCCTTGCCCTGACGCTCTCTTTCAAGCCGCTGCTTACTTTGCGCCGCGCGTGGGAAGACCACCCCTCGTTTTGGGCGCTGGGGATAACGGCGGAAGAGGAAAAGGGCGCGCTTATATTGCACCGCATACGGCGCGGCGACTTGGGCGAGGTGTGGCTATGCGTTGCATCAAGCGTGCCGCTTGAATTTTCAGCCGATGAAAACGGCGGCTTGGGCGCGCTCGCCCGTCCGCTTGTGAAAGCGCGCGCGGAGCTTACGCTCTCTGCCGGGCAGACGGAAACTGTCCGCTTTGCCGTGTGCGCCGGGCGGACGCGGGAAGAGAGCACACAGGGTGCGCAGCGGATTTTGGTTTCCGGCGTGAACGACCGGGGCAACATGGTGAGCGCCTCGGCCACGCACCTTAAAATGAGCGCCGAGGAAGTTGGCGCGGCGATGGAAATGCTCACGGCGCTTTGGCCGGAGCGTGTACAGGGCGCGCAGAGCGTGCGCGAGGCTTGGCAGTACGGCGTTTCGGGGGATTTCCCGCTTATATGCTGCGATGGGCGCGCGCTGGAAAGCGAAGCGCTTATAAGGCGGTTTTGCCTTATAAAAAGCTGCGGAGCGGAGTGCGAGCTGGTGTTCTTCACGGACGAAGAGGGCGAATACCGCCGCCCGGTATTCAGAAAGCTCATGCGCGTGCTGGAAAGCGTGTCATTAGAGGCGCTTATGGGCGCGCCGGGCGGGGTGCACGTGCTGCCCGTGGCGGCGGCGAACGCCGTTATAAGCCGCGCGGCAGTGACGATAGGCGCGAAAAAGGACAACCTGCCCCAGCCGCCGCTGCCGGAGCTTGGCGCTGCGCGCTGTGTGGGGAGCGTGCCGAAATACGGCTTTGACGGGGAGAAATTTCATTTCACGGTTGATAACTCGCTCCCTGCGCGCGTGTGGCAAAATGTACTCTCCAACGGCAGCACCGGCTATATCGCCGCCGACTGCGGCACGGGGTATATGTGGTACGAAAATGCGCACGAAATGCGCATCTCGCCCCCTTGCGCCGATATAAATGCCGTTTCGGGCAACGAAGCGCTGTGGGCGGAGACAGGCGGGGAGAACGTGAGCCTCTTTGCCGCAAATGACGGAAAGGAATGCCGCGTGAGCTTCGAGCCGGGCGCGGCAAGCTGGGAAAAGACCATAGGGCGAAGAAAGGTTAAACTTACGGCCTTTGTCCCCGTTGACACCGAAGCGCGGGTATTCATCGTTGAGGGCGCGGCGGGGTTGAAGCTCAATTGGACGATGAAGCTTACTCTAGGCGCAAAGGACGCAAAAAGCGTGCGCATAACGCCGCGCGAGGGGGCAATCACTGCGGAAAACCCGGATGCGTTCTTCCCCGGCGCGGAAGTGACGGCGCTGTGCTCGCTCCCGTGCGAGATTGGGTGCGCCTATTTCCCGCCCGCCGTGACGATGAGCGTGCTTGCCGACGATGTGACGGTGTTTGTCTGCGGCACGGACACCGAGCCGGAGCTGCGCAGCCTTGCAGAGCGAGAAAATGCTGTTTCCGCATTAAAAAGAGTGCGGAATAGATATAAAATGCTGTTATCGCGCTTTTCGCTTGAAACGGGGCACGCGGCGCTTGACAGCTATATGAGCACATGGTGCGTTTATCAAAGCGTGGTTTGCCGCATGGAAGCGCGAGCTAGCCTATACCAAAGCGGCGGGGCGATAGGCTTTCGCGATCAGTTACAGGACGCGGTGAATCTCATCCTCATAAACCCCGCCTACGCCCGCGAGCGGATTTTGGACTGCTGCCGTCATCAGTACGCCGAGGGGGATGTAATGCACTGGTGGCACAGGCATCCCGAGGGCGACAGGGGCGTGCGCACCCGGTGTGCGGATGATTTGATGTGGCTTGTGTGGGCCTTGTGCGAGTATACGGAGAAAACGGGCGATATCGCCCTTTGCCGCGAGGAAACGCGCTATCTTGTCTCCGAAATGCTTGCAGATACCGAGCGTGACCGCTACGAAACCCCGCCCCGCACGGGCGTGAGCGCGAGCGTATTTGACCATGCGCGCTGTGCGTTGGAGCTGTTCTTAGCGCGCGGCACGGGCGAGCACGGCTTACCCCAAATGGGCAGCGGGGACTGGAACGATGCCCTCAATGAAGTCGAGGGGGAGAGCGTATGGCTTGCATGGTTCGGGGCAAATTGCGCCGCGCGCTTTGCCGCGCTCTGCGATACCCTCAGCGAAGAGGGTGCGGAAAAATACCGCCGTGCGGGCGAAAAGCTCGGCGCGGCGGCGGAAAAGGCGTGGACGGGGCGGTGGTACGCGCGCGGGTATTTCGCCGCGGGCGATACGCTCGGCGGAGAGGAGCGGATAGATTCCGTTGCCCAAAGCTGGGCGGTGCTTTCCGGCGCGCAGGGCGACAGCAACCGCCCGTGCATTGCCGTGGATGCGGCGATAGGCGCGCTTTTTGAGCGCGAAAAGGGCTTGGTAAAGCTCCTTTCACCCCCGTACCCGCCCGACAGCGCCCCAAGCCCCGGCTATATCGTCAGCTACGGCGAGGGCTACCGCGAAAACGGCGGCCAGTACACCCACGGGGCGGTTTGGCTTGCCATGGCCGCGGCGCGCTTGGGACGAAGCGAGGACGCTTGGGCAATGCTGACGGCGCTTTTGCCCGAGGGGCACGATATGCGCCGCTATGCCGCCGAGCCTTTTGTGCTCCCCGCCGATGTGAGCGCGGCGAAAGGGCACGAGGGCGAAGCGGGGTGGAGCTGGTATACAGGCTCGGCCGGGTGGTATTTTCGCACAGTGACGGAAGAAATACTGGGTATGCGCTTAAATAACGGCAAGCTCACGCTAAGCCCGCGTTTGCCGGGGGCACTGCGCACCGTGCGCGTTTCGTGGAAGGATTTTTCGGGCACGGCGCACGATATAGAGCTTACGCACGCGCTTATCCGCGTGGACGGCAGGGAATATCACGGCGGGGAAATAGGCTGATAAATTTTCATACTTTGGCTACCATTTTCGCCCCGCCGGTGGTATAATAAAAATAAAGAAAAACTAAAGTTTTATTACTGCCGCAGAATACGGAGATATTTATGGATATTTCGAGAAAAGAGATAATGCCGGGTGTGGCGCTCAACTACCTGCACTCGCGCAAATTCAAAACCGCGTGTATGAGCCTGTCGCTTTTGACGCAGTTGGAGCGGGAAAATGCGTCCATGAACGCGCTTATCCCCTATGTTCTGCGCCGCGGCACAACGGCCTACCCCGATATGCAGGCTATTTCCGCGCGCTTAGAGGAGCTTTACGGCGCGGCGGTGGAGCCTGTTGTGCGCCGCGTGGGCGAAATCCAGTGCGTAGGGTTTTATGCCAGCCTGCCGGAAGATGAATTTTTGCCGAACGGGGCAAGCGTGCTGAACGAGACGGCGCAGCTCATGGGGCAAATGCTGCTCTCACCGTGTACGCGCGGGGGGCTTTTGCTGCAGGACTATGTAGACAGCGAGCGCGACAAGCTCTGCGAGCGCATCCGCTCACGCATTAACGACAAGCGCCGCTATGCCATGACGCGGTGCATAGAAGAAATGTGCTGCTATGAAGATTACGCCGTGGGGCGCTTCGGCTCGGAAAGCGACTGCGAGAGCATAAACTACAAAAAGCTCACGCGCCGCTATCACACCCTTTTGCAGACAAGCCCCGTGGAGATTTTCTACTGCGGGCGCAGTGACGAGGGCGCGGTGGAGCGCGCCTTGCGCGATGCGCTTTCCGCTCTGCCGCGCGGCGAGCTGGATTACGAAATCGGCACGGATGTGCGCATGAACGCTGTGGAAGAAACGCCGCGCTATGCAGAAGAAGAAATGAACGTCACGCAGGGCAAGCTTTCCATGGGCTTTCGCCTGGGTGAGGAGCTGGACGAGGGGAATATGGCCGCGTTCCAAGTTTTCAACGGCGTTTTCGGCAGCGGCAGCACCTCTAAGCTCTTTGTGAACGTGCGCGAAAGGCTTCAGCTTTGCTACTATGCGTTCTCGGCGCTGGATTTGCACAAGGGGATAATGCTGGTTTCCTCCGGGATAGAGTTTGATAAATTCGATGAAGCGAAAAACGAAATTCTTGCCCAGCTTGAAGAGATAAAGCAAGGCAATATCACCGATGAGGAGCTGACTTCCGCCAAGGCGGGGGTAGCGTCCGCGCTTCGCGCGTGTATGGACAGCCACGGCGAGCTTGAGGGCTTTTACCTCTCGCAGACGCTTGCGGGGCTTGACTTCGGCCCGGCGGAGCTTGCCCAGCTTGCCGAGAGCGTGACGAAGGACGATCTTATCCGCATTGCAAGCGGAATAGAGTGCGACATGGTGTACTTTTTGAAAGGCACGGGAGAGGACGGGGAGGAAGAAGCTTATGATGAAGCGTGAATTTAAAAATATCGGCGAGACGCTTTATACCTCTACGCTCCCCAACGGCCTTAGAATCTGCGTTGTGCCGAAGCCCGGCTATAATAGCTTCTACGCCGTCTTTGCGACAAATTACGGCGGCGCACACAGGAATTTTACGCTGGATAACCGCCGCATGGAAACTCCGGCCGGCGTGGCGCACTTTTTGGAGCATAAAATGTTCGATATGCCCAACGGCGACAACGCCTTGGAGCGTCTCACGGCAAACGGGGCAGACCCCAACGCCTTTACCTCGTCCGATATGACGGCGTATTATTTCGAGTGTACCGAGCGCTTTGAAGAGAATCTGCGCCTTTTGCTGCGCTTTGTCTCCACGCCCTATTTCACGCCGGAAACCGTGCAAAAAGAGCAGGGGATAATCGCGCAGGAGATACGCATGGGCGAGGATAACCCCGGCGTGGCGCTTTACTACGGGCTTTTGGGTATGCTTTATAAATCCCACCCCCTGCGTGAGCGCGTGGCCGGTACGGTGGAGAGCATAGCGGAGATTACGGATAAAACCCTCTACGATTGTCACCGCGCGTTTTATACGCCGGGCAACATGGTGCTTTGCGTGGCGGGCGATGTAGACCCTACGCGCATAGAGCGCATTGCCGAAAGCGAGCTTGCGAAAAGCGGAGCGAGCGTACCCAAGGCGGATTTCGGCGAGGATGAGGGCGTGCTGCCGTATGAAAAGCTTTTGCGCCTTACCATGCCCGTTTCCGCGCCGCAGTTTTTCATCGGTGCGAAGCTCACTCCCGAAAAGGACGGGGACGCACTCTTGCGGCAAAACCTCGTGGGGCTTTTGGCCATGCGGCTTTTGTGCGGGGCATCGTCAGGCTTTTATAACCGCCTTTATGCCGAGGGGCTTTTGAACGCGGATTTTGACTATGAGGTGGACTTTACCGCCGGTACTGCCGCCGTGCTCATCGGCGGCGAGAGCCGCGACCCGGAGCGCGTGGCGAAAGCGCTTGAAGAAGAAGTGCAGCGCGTGAAAACCGAGGGCTTTGATAAGCAAAGCTTTGAGCGCGCCAAGCGCGCCTCTATCGGCTCGCGCCTGCGCGCGCTGGAGGATTTTGCGGAAATCTGTATTTCGCTTGCCGAGGGTACTTTTGACGGGTACTGTGCGCTCGATTCCGCCGAAATGCTTGAGAGCATAACACTTGAAGAGTGCGAGGAGTTTATAATAACTACCCTTGCGCCGGAGCGCACGGCGCTTGCGATAATTGCGCCGGGTGAGGAGGAAGAAGAATGAACGAAGCTATTATACAAACCATACAGCGCGATTCCGTCATAACCTTCCCCATGCTCGGCGATATCGCGCTCAATCCCCCCTCGTTCATAACCGTGTTCGGGAAGAATATATATTTTTACGGCGTTATAATCGCCCTCGGCTTTCTCTTGGGGCTTTTATACTGCACGAAGAGTTCCCGCCGCTTCGGGATAAAGGAAGATGATCTTTACGATGCGTTCCTTTGGCTTTTGCCGTTTTCCATTCTCGGCGCGCGCCTTTACTACGTGCTTTTTAAGCTGGACTTCTACCTTGCCCACCCGGCGGAGATTTTTGCCCTGCGTGAGGGCGGCCTTGCCATTTACGGCGGGGTCATCGCGGGGATACTGGTGATTTTCCTCGTCTGCCGCAAGAAGAAAATCCCCCTCGGCGCAATGCTGGATCTTTTGGTGTTCGGGCTGCTCATCGGGCAGATTTTAGGCCGCTGGGGTAACTTTATGAACCGCGAGGCGTTCGGCGCGCAGACGGAGGTTTTCTGCCGCATGGGGCTGACCGCGCCCGACGGCACCACCATTTACGTCCACCCGACTTTCCTTTACGAAAGTCTTTGGAATTTTGCCTGTTTGGTGTTTTTGCATATCTTTATAAGACTCGGCAAAAGGCGCTATGACGGGCAGTGCGTACTTATCTATTTCCTTTGGTACGGCATAGGCCGAAGCTGGATAGAGGGGCTGAGAACCGACAGCCTTTACATAGGCTCTACGGATATCCGCGTTTCGCAGGTGCTCAGTGTTGCCCTCGCCCTCGCCGCGCTCATCGCGCTTATCGCAAAAAGAAAGGTCAACGCGCCCGAGGCGCTGTATGTTAACCGCGTTTGCGAAAGCGAAGCGAATCAAAGCGCGCCTGCGCCGCAGGAACAAAACGAAACTGAAAACGGAGGTAATTAAATCATGGCAGACTACAAAGACATCATCGCCGGAACTATCAAAAACTTGGCCGGTAAGGTAAAAGACGTTGCCGAGAGCAGCACCGTGCGCGGCCTTTACGAGCACGGCACGGAGCGCGCCAAGGCCTACGGCGCAATTGCCAAGCTCTCGCTTGAAATCTCCGGCGACACGGAAGAGCTCAAGCGCGCCTACACCGAGATAGGCAAGCTCTATTTCGAGCAAAGCCGCGAAAACCCCGAGGGCTTTTTCCAAGCGCTCTTCTCTCAGGTTGAGGAGATTAATGCCCGCATCCATGCCAATGAGGACGCGATTGCCGACATTAAGGCGCAGATCGAGGCCGAAAACGCCGCCGATATCGACGTTGAAGTGGGCGATTTCGAGGACATAGTCGATTCCACCGCCGCCGACGGCACCGGCGTGATAAAGGACGAGAGCGGGGAAGAGTAAGGCACAAAAAGCTTATATATTTTACGGCAGAGGGAGCAACTCTCCCGCTGCCGTATTTTTCTCTTTGTTTTTCGTATATTTGTGGTATAATGAATTGTTTAATATGATATCACGGTTAGGAGACGGCCTATGAAAATAAAAGTGTTT
>CAYRPD010000039.1:0-12914 GCA_964426095.1 uncultured Oscillospiraceae bacterium
GCCTCGATCGCCTGATGAAGCCCCTCGGAGTAGCGCCGCCCAAGCATGAGACGGCCTGTAAATTCATCGACTATGATAATCTCGCCGTCTTTGACGATATAGTCAATATCCCGCTTCATAATGCCATGGGCTTTGAGCGCTTGGTTAATATGGTGCGAAAGCGTGGCATTTTCAATGTCGGCAAGGTTTTCAAGGTTAAAGGCGGTTTCGGCCTTGGATATGCCGCGGGCGGTCAGCGTGGCCGTCTTGGCCTTTTCGTCCACAACGTAATCCGCGTCAAGCTCTTCGCTTTCCTCTTCCTTTTCATCCACCGAGGCGTAGACGACTTTTTTCAGCCGCCGTACAAAATCATCGGCTTGGCGGTAAAGGTCGGTGCTTTCATCGCCTTGGCCGGAGATAATAAGCGGAGTGCGCGCCTCGTCAATCAAGATAGAGTCAACCTCGTCAACTATGGCAAAGGCGTGGCCGCGCTGTAC
Source organism: uncultured Oscillospiraceae bacterium (assembly GCA_964426095.1). Classification (GTDB taxonomy): domain Bacteria; phylum Bacillota; class Clostridia; order Oscillospirales; family Oscillospiraceae; genus Limivicinus. The sequence continues at coordinate 477 of CAYRPD010000039.1, forward strand.
GCGCTGCTCTTTATAGATAGCCATATTGTCGCGCAGGTAGTCAAAGCCCATTTCGTTATTCGTGCCGTAGGTGATATCGCAGTTATAGGCCGCGCGGCGCTCATCGGGCGTGAGGTCATGGATGATAAGGCCGACGGACAGCCCCATAAAGCGGTGCACCTTGCCCATCCACTCGCTGTCGCGCTTGGCAAGATAGTCATTGACCGTGACAATATGCACGCCCTCACCCGTGAGCGCATTCAGGTACGCCGGGAGCACGGCCACAAGGGTTTTGCCCTCGCCGGTTTTCATTTCGGCAATGCGGCCTTGGTGCAAAACTATACCGCCGATAAGCTGAACGCGGAAAGGCTTCATCCCCAGTACGCGCCACGCCGCTTCACGCACGGCGGCAAAGGCTTCGGGCAGAATATCGTCAAGCGTTTCGCCGGAAGCTAAGCGGCTTTTAAATTCATCGGTTTTGGCACGGAGCTGCGCATCCGTGAGAGCGGAATACTCCCCGTCCAGCTTTTCTATCGCATCGGCGATGGGATATATTCTTTTCAGCTCTCTATCAGAGTAGCTGCCGAAGAGTTTATTAATAAGACCCATTTCATTGACCTTTCGTATTTAGAAAATCGGATAAAATTACAGTCTATATTCTACCACAAGTTTATGAATAAAAAAAGTATTATCTTGTATTCATTTGACGGCTGTGATAAAATAATATCCCGTGAAATAATAAAATACATTAACGGGAGTTTGGGAGACATGAGTGCTTTAGGTTTTGATAACGACAAGTACGTTAAACTGCAATCGCAAAACATTCGCAACCGCATTTTGGAGTTCGGCGGCAAGCTTTATCTTGAATTCGGCGGCAAGCTTTTCGACGATTTCCACGCTTCGCGCGTGCTGCCGGGCTTTCACCCGGACAGCAAGGTGAAAATGCTTTTGGAGATGCGCGATGTGGCCGAGATAGTGATAGCAATCTCGGCTGACGACATTGAGCGCAGCAAGCATAGGGGCGACCTCGGCATCACCTACGATGAGGACACATTGCGCCTTATTGACGCGTTTCGCGGGATAGGGCTTTATTTCGGCAGCGTGGTGCTGACGCATTTTCGCGGACAGGCCGTGGCCGAGCAATTCCAGCGCCGCTTGGAGAGCCTGGGTATACGCGTATACAGGCACTATATAATACCCGACTATCCGCAAAATGTGCCGCTTATCGTGTCGGACGAGGGCTTCGGCAAGAATGATTTCATTGAAACCTCCCGCTCGCTCGTTGTTGTGACCGCGCCCGGCCCCGGCAGCGGCAAAATGGCAACCTGCTTAAGCCAGCTTTACCATGAGCATAAGCGCGGCGTAAAGGCGGGTTACGCGAAGTTTGAAACCTTCCCCGTTTGGAATCTCCCGCTCAATCACCCCGTCAACCTCGCTTACGAGGCGGCCACTGCCGACTTGGACGATGTGAACATGATTGACCCGTTCCACCTCGAAGCGTACAATGTCACCACCGTCAACTACAACCGCGATGTTGAGATTTTCCCCGTGTTGGAAGCGATGTTCAAGAGAATGTACGGCGAAAGCCCGTACAAAAGCCCGACCGACATGGGCGTGAACATGATAGGCTATTGCATTGCCGATGACGGGGTATGCTGTGAGGCGGCAAAGAAAGAGATAATCCGCCGATACTACACCACGGCTTGCGCCGTACACCAAGGGCTTTCCGAGTCGAGCGAGACGCGGCGGATAGAGCTTGTTATGAGTAAGGCCGGAATCTCCACGGAGGATCGAGGCGTAGTGGCGGCGGCGTTGCGCCGCGCCGAGGAAACGGGCGCACCGGCTGTATCTATAGAGCTGCCGGACGGGCGGATTATTACGGGCAAGACCTCTTCCCTGCTCGGTCCTTCGTCCGCGTGCCTTGTAAACGCGCTCAAGGCGCTTGCGGGGATAGATAAAAAAATGCTGCTCATCCCGCCGAGCATTATCGAGCCTATCCAGCATTTGAAGATTGAGCACATGGGCAACCACAACCCGCGACTGCACATGGACGAGCTTTTGATAGCCCTTTCCATATGCGCCGTGACAAACCCCATCGCGGGCTATGCTATAGACCAGCTTGATAAGCTGCGCGGGTGCGAGGCGCACTCCACGGTTATCCTCTCCCATGTGGATCAAGACCAATTTAAAAAGCTCGGCATAAACATCACCTGCGAGCCGAGATATCAGGTTAAAAAGCTATATCATAAGTAAACATACGCAAAAAATCGCGAAACTTTTTCGCGATTTTTTCGTCTTATAAGCATTCTAACACGGAGGAATGAAAAATGAAAAAGCTGACGAGCGTATTACTTGTAATAATCATGCTTATGGCGCTGTGCGCGTGCGGAAGCTCATCGGATAAAGCAATATCCGTGGTGCGCCAATATGAAGCCGAGGCTGAGGAAAGCTATGACGCGGCTATGATTGAAGCCGCCCCGGCAGAAGCCTACGGCCTCGCGGCCGGCAACATGAGCGCCGGGAGCGGCGAGAGCGACTTACCCGACACCGATCCGAGCAAGATTATCTACTCTGCCGATGCAACGGTTGAAACCACGGAATTTGAGGAAACCGCCGCGAAGCTGACGGAGCTTGTGGATAAATACGGCGGGTGGATAGAATCCAGCAGCGTAAACGGCGCAAATTACTACAACACCGCGCGAGGCCGCGTGAGCCTGCGCTCGGCCTACTACGTGATGCGTATTCCCTCTTCCAGCTTTACCGAGCTTATGAACACCCTTTCCACGCTCGGCAATGTGCCGTACACTCACACCTACACGGAGAATGTAACCACGCAGTATTACGACACGCAAGCGCGCCTGACGGCCTATGAGACGCAGGAAGCGCGGCTTTTGGAGATGATGGAGCTTGCCGAAAGCGTTGAGGACATTATCACGATTGAGGAAAAGCTGACGGAGCTTCGATATCAGATAGAAGCGCTTCAATCCAAGCTCAACAACTGGGATCGCGAGGTGAGCTACAGCACGGTGAATCTCAGCATTGAAGAGGTTGAAAAGTACACGCCCGAAAGCCTGACAAAGCCGAGCTACGGCGAGCGGCTTTGGGATGCGTTCACCGAGAGTATAGAGGATATCGGCATATTCTTCAGCGATTTCCTGATAATCCTCGTGGCGGCGCTGCCGATACTGGTGGTATTGGGCGCGGTGGGCTTTGTCGCGGTAATGCTTATAAAGCGCTCGCGCAAAATGCGCAAGGCAAAAAAGGACGCGCAGACAGGCATAGACAGCAAAGCAGAATAAAGCGAGCATTATTAAAGGGTGTTGCTTCTCGGCAACACCCTTTTTGCGCATAAAAACGGCTTCCCGGCACAAGGGAAGCCGTTTTAACAAATCAAATTATAAACCTTTTTTGCGCGCTTCGAGAGAGAGCATTACTATCTTCTCGCAAAGCTCGGCATAGCTCATGCCCTCAACGGCGGCAGCACGGGGAATGAGGCTGTTGGGGGTCATGCCGGGTAACGTATTGACCTCTAAGCACCACGCGCGCCCCTCGTCATCGAGGATGAAATCGGTGCGGGAATAGACGGACAGGCCGAGGGCGTTGTGGAATTTAAGCGCCGCTTCGCCCATGAGCTTGTGCTCTTCCTCGGTAATGCGCGCGGGACAGATTTCGCGCGCGCCCTCGCTGCCGGACTGGTACTTGGCGACATAGTCAAACCTACCCTCGGGCGGGACAATTTCAATCGCGCTCAGGTAGCGGTTATCAAGGACGGGCACGGTCATTTCGCGGCCAGTTATCTTGCGCTCCACCACGGCGCGGTCGGAGTATTTGAGCACTTCCGCAAGGCCGAAAGAAAGCTCTTCGCGCGTTTCGCAAATGACAACGCCGATAGACGAGCCGCCGTTCACCGCCTTTATGACGCAGGGCAGGGGCAATTCATCCGTGAGCGTGGGGATATCCTCGGCAGTATAGCGGATTTCACGCCATTCGGGCGTGAGCACCCCGGCAGACTCCATAATGCGCTTGGCAACGGCCTTATCCATAGCCATGGCACTTCCGAGAGGGGCAGAGCCGGTATAGGGTACGCCGAGCAAATCAAGCGCGGCTTGGATTTTGCCGTCCTCACCGTCCGCACCGTGCAGACCGAGAAAAACGCAGTCGGCCAAGCGGCAAAGCTCCAAAACGTTCTTGCCGAGACGGCTGGGGCTTTTGTCGCGGCGCGCGGCCTTGACGGCGGCGATATCGGGCGCGGTGCGCCCCACGGCAACCTCGCCGCAGAAGCCGTCAGGCACATCAAAGACGGATTCCAAAGCCCCGTCATAGTCCTCAAGCCCCATGAACATATCCACGAAAACGGCCTTATGCCCAAGCGAACGCAGAGCACGGCAAACGGATGTACCCGTGACAAGGGCAACATGGCGCTCGGAGCTTACTCCCCCGCCCAAAACAACTATTTTCATTGCAGAGTATCCTTTCACTCACCCGCGCGGCATATGCGCGCGAAGATAGATTTGCTTACAGTCCACGCTCCCGCCGAGGCGGGAGCGTTTTGTATTTATTATATTATTATGCTTTTACGCTTATCAGCACTGCTTCATCACGCGCATGAAGAACTCAACCGCGCGCTGGATAACCTCAAGGCGGATGTGTTCATCGTTACCGTGAATGGTGCTGCGCTCCTCGCCGGTGAGATCCATCGCGGAGAAGCGGTAAACACGGTCGCTTATTTCGCCGTAATGGCGGCTGTCGGAGCACTGAACCATGAGGTAGGGAGAGACGATGCAGCCTTTCCACGTGCCGGAAACGGCGTTTACAACGCGCTCCCAGCCGATGCAATCGGTGCGGGAAATGCGGCTGGGCTCCATGCACTGGCCGACAGAGAGCTTAACCTCGGGGTCATTGATGACGGAAGTGATATACTCCTTGGCGCCGGCAATGCTGTCCTCGGGGTTAAGGCGAAGATTGGAGACCATAGAGGCAGAGGGCGGGATAACGTTCGGGGCTTTGCTGCCGCTCATCTGGGTAAAGGCAACGGTGGTGCGCATGAGGGCGTTCAGCTCGCCGCCGGACTTCTTGCAAATCGCGTCCAAAACGCCGCTGAAGCACCAGAGGTTTGCAAAAATCATGCGGTAAAGGAGGGTGGAGCGGCGGCCGAGAGTATCGAACATTTCGGCCACGGGCTTTGTGAGGTGGGCTTTGAACGGGTGCGCTTCCACCTTGGAGCAAGCCGCGGACAGGCGCACGATGGGCGAATTGGGCTTGGGTGCGGAAGCGTGGCCGCCGGCAGAGGAAACGGAATACTCAAGGTTGAGCATACCCTTTTCGGCAATGCCGATAAGGCCGCAAGGCTCATGCACGCCGGGGAAGATATTATCCACAACGCCGCCGCCCTCGTCAATAACCATTTCAAGCTCTATGCCCTGCTCTTTGAAGTAGTTGACGATATGGCGCGCGCCCTTGCCGTTTATCTCTTCGCCGCCGGAGAATGCAAAATAGATGTCGTTTTCCGGGGTGAAGCCCTGCTTTATGAGGTTTTCAGCGCCGGAGAGTATGCCGTTAAACGTGACCTTGGTGTCAAGCGTTCCGCGCCCCCACATAATGCCGTCGGAAATCTCGGCATCAAAGGCGGGGTGAGTCCAGTTAGCTTCTTCAACGGGAACAACATCATAGTGCGCCATGAGCACTGAGGGCTTACCGTCCCCCTTGCTGCCTTTCCATTGGAAGAGCAGACCCCTATCCTCAAAGCGCGTGAGGGGGCAGGTTTTAATAACGTTCGGGAAAAGCTCCGGCAGCTTGCCGATGAGCTTTTCAAACTCCGCATCGTCTTCAAGAGAAGAATCATAATAGGACACGGTGCGGCACTTTACAAGCTCGGCAAGGGAGTTTACAGCCGCGTCACGGTCAAATTCAATGTCCTCAAACTGCTTTACCTCGGTATCCTTGGGCTTGAACATCGCCGCGCGGACGAGAATAACGGCAAGGAACACAACGATTGCAGCAAGAATGATCCAGCCTATCATTTTTCGTTTTCCTCCTTAGATTTTGCTCAAATGCGTTCTCAAATCAATCAAGAACGTGCTTTTTATAAAGTATGCGGGATACGCCGATGGTGAAGAGCACACCCACGGGCACCATTATGCCGACAGTGGACGCGTTGAGCGCGGGCACGAAGATGAAGAGCACGAGCATGAGAATGCCGGGCGCAACGGCGATCTTCCAGTTTTTCGAGATGAACACAACGCCGAGGCCGCCGAAGAGCGCGGGAAGAATCTGCGCAAAGGCGGGAGCGAGCACGGGGGCATCGAGAATCGGCGTGAGCGGCGTAATGAGGATAACGCCGAGGATGATAATGAGCGTGGTGACAATGCTGGAAACGGCGATAGCTATAGTGGAGACTACTTCGCCCTCTTCGGTGCGGATGCTGACATCGGCCTGGTCAAGCGCGTTGAGCGCAACGGGGAGCTTGAGGTTGGAGATGTTGCCGGTGACGAAGCTGAGGTAAGAGCCGCCCGCGCCGAGCATGGGGACATAAGTAAAGGTTTCGACTATGCCGACTGCCCAGTACATGGGCGCGGTGGCGAGAATGCCCATCCAAAAGCCGTGCCAATCGGGCGTGGCATCGAAAATGAAGCCGACAAGCAGGGGGAACATCATGAGTATAACAACCATGCTTAAATTCCAAATACGGCCTGCTTTATGTACGGAATGAACATAGGACGATTCGTTTTTCATGTTATTTACCTCCTCCTATTTTAAGAAAGCCACGAAGTGATGGGAATCGCGGCGGCCATGCCGATGATAAGGCTGGCGGGGAGCGCATAGTCACTGACCCAGCGCCACTTGGTTTTCTTCACAAGCACACCGGCCAGGCACATCACAAGCGCGGAAACCAGCATAACCAGCGGCGGGATAAGGCCGGGGAGATTGCCGGAAAAGACAGAGCCGAAATCGCAGAAAACATAGCCGAGGAACGCGGAAATCATACCGGTGAACATGGATGCGGAGAAAATCTCGCTCCACTTATGGTCGCGGTTTTCCATGCTAATCATGCCCTTTTGGAGCTTTTCGGCCACAACGGGGACAAGCCAAATGCCGATCATGATGCTGAGCGTCATAACCCATGCGATGGTGACATACTGCTGCGCGGTGAGAGAGGAAACCTGCCCAAAGACAAGCCCCATCGCGCTGACCGCGTTGGAAGCGGCGATAGTTTCATACGAAAGCGAGCCGACAACGCTCAAGCGCAGCCAAGGCAGAGGAACGCCGAGATCCTTTGCAAGCGTGATAACGCTGATAACAATAGCGACTGCGGGGGCAATGGTGAATATAGCCGCCGTGCGCGCAATGCGCTTGAGCTTGGCTTTCTCCATGCCTATGGCAAGGCCGCGCCGCCACGCCTTGACGAGGAAAAATATCGACTGGCCGAGGACGGCGGCGATTATTACCCCGACAATGACGAAGAGTATAGGGCTGTTTACATCAAATGTCATGCTTCTTTTCTCCTTTATTAGTTTTTGTATAGATAACTTATATTTTAACACACTACTGCGCGCCTTTGCAATAGCGCAAAGGCATAAAATTGTATTATTATGCAGAAAAACCGAGCGCCGCAGTGCTCGCGGCGCTCGGTATAAGTATAAAATCAAGCCTGCGTGTCGGGATAGCGCATATACGCCGCGCCCTCGATGTCCTTCCAAGTGAAAACGCCGTTTTCAAAGGTCATATAGCTGTGGGGCGAGGCTTCCTTGGGAATGGAGACAGAGCCGGGGTTAAGGCAGAGAACATTATTCACCGTTTTGCACATGGGGACATGGGTGTGCCCGCTCAAAAGTACGCCGCCTTTAGCAAGGCGAGGCAGATTTTGCGGGGAATGGGTATGCCCGTGAGTGGCAAAAACAAGGCTCGCGCCGAGGTCAAGGAGCGCATAATCGGCCAGCACGGGGAAATCTAGCACCATTTGATCCACTTCCGTGTCGCAATTGCCGCGAACGGCGGCGATTACATCGGCGTAGCTATTCAAAATCTTCGCCGTCTCGCGCGTATCGTAATCGCGGGGCAAGTCGTTGCGCGGGCCGTGATAGAGTAAATCCCCCAAGAGCAGAATACGCTCCGCGCCCTCGCTTTCAAAGCGCTGAAAAAGGCGGCGGCAATAATACGCCGAGCCGTGTATATCCGAGGCGATAAGCCATTTCATAATAATATACCTCCGATTTTGCTTTGTTTAACTGCTTCATTATAGTAAATTAACCCCCGCGCGTCAACTCCGAGAATACGCAGCTTTGTCAAAGGCAAAAAAACAGCGCCGAAAAAGCGGAAATTTAGACAGAGGGACGCAAAATATCGGCTGACACATTGTTAATTATATGATATACTGTAAAGTACAGTTGACAATACCCCACAAAGCGTTAACCCATACTATTATAAACAAATAAGGAGAGTAAAAGCATGGCACAGCTAAGACCCAAGATAGTCAAGCTCGCCAAGGTTATAGGCGGCGCATCGGGGCTGATAAACAAGATTGACGAGAACGCCCCGGAATACTACAGCCTTGTCAACATCGTTTCCGATGATGAGGCCGATATTGCCATAGCCGCCGGACTGCGCAAGGAGCGCACGGCGGGCTACCTCGCCGAAAAGGTCGGCAAGAGCGTGGAAGAGATTCAAGGGGCGCTGGATAATCTCGTATACTACGGGATATTCAGGCGCACATACAGCGAGGAGCTGGGCGAGGACATCTATTTTATGCAGATTTTTGCCCCCGGCATACTCGAAATGATGGTGAACAATAAAGAGCTTATGGACGCGCACCCGGAAGTAGGCCGCGCGTTTGAAGAGTACACGCGCATCCGTATGCAGTCGATGGGACCGCTGCTGCCGGACGGGTACGGGCTTATGCGAGTAATCCCCGTGGAGGAAGCGATTAAGGACATTCCCGGCGTGACGGACGATGAGCGACTGAGCTATTACCTCAACAAATACGACAAATTCTCCGTTTCCTCTTGCTCGTGCCGCGCTTCGCGCACCTCTATCGGCGACGGCTGCGGGCACTTGGACGAGGATATGTGCGTGCAGATGGGCAAGGGCGCAGAGCACTACATTCGCTCCGGCAGAGCACGCGAGATTACGCGCGAAGAGGCGCTGGAGATTATCAAGCGCGCCGAGGAAAACGGCCTTATGCACGACATTCCCAACATCGAGGGCGCGGGTGACAGCTCGGCCATATGCAACTGCTGCTCCTGCGCTTGCTTCGGTTTGCGCGCTGGGCTGATGTTCGGCGCGCGCGATGCGATACGCTCCAACTTCGTGGCGGAAATAGACGAGGCCAAATGCGTGGCGTGTGCCCAATGCGTGGAGGTTTGCCCCGGCAACGCCTTGAAGCTCGGCCAAAAGCTTTGCACCACGGACGATACCACTGCCCCGGAATACGTGAAGATTACGGACACCTTTAACTTTGCCAAGGCGCGCAATGCGGACTACCGCGAAAACCGCGAGGACGTTCTGCCCTCGGGTACTGCCCCCTGCAAAACCGCCTGCCCCGCGCACATTCCCGTGCAGGGCTATTTGAAGCTCGCCGCGCAAGGGCGTTACACCGAGGCGCTGGAGCTTATAAAGAAAGAAAACCCGTTCCCTGCCGTGTGCGGGCGCATATGCAACAAGCGCTGTGAACAAGAGTGCACGCGCGGCAGCGTGGACGAGGCAGTGGCGATTGACGAAGTGAAGCGCTTCATCGCCGACCACGACATGAACGAGAAAACGCGCTTTATTCCCAAGATGATAAACCAAATCGGCAGACCCTACAGCGAGAAGATAGCCATAGTGGGCGCAGGCCCTGCGGGCATGAGCTGCGCATACTATCTTGCAAACAAGGGGTACAGCGTGACGGTGTTTGACCGCAACAGCGTCCCCGGCGGAATGCTGACGCTGGGTATCCCCTCTTTCAGACTGGAAAAGGACGTTTTGAACGCCGAAATCGACATACTGCGCGAAATGGGCGTGGAGTTCAAGTGCGGCGTTGAGGTAGGCAAGGATATCACGCTGGCGCAGCTTCGCGAAGATGGCTACAAGGGCTTTTACCTCGCCATCGGCGCGCAAAACTCCGCAAAGCTGAATGTCCCCGGCGAGGAGTTGACGGGCGTATTCGGCGGCGTTGACTTCCTGCGCGAAGTGAACCTCTCTAATAAGCCCGAAATCGGCAAAAAGTGCGCCGTTATCGGCGGCGGGAACGTTGCAATGGATGTATGCCGCAGTGCCGTGCGCTTGGGCGCAGAGGAAACCTACATACTCTACCGCCGCTCCGAGGACGAAATGCCCGCGGATAAGGACGAGGTAGCCGAGGCCAAGCGCGAGGGCGTAACGTTCAAGTTTCTTGCCGCCCCCGTGGAGATTATAGGCGAGGCGGGCAAGGTTACGGGCATAAAGGTTGAGCTTATGGAGCTGGGCGAATCGGACGAAAAGGGTCGCCGCAAGCCGGTCGGCACGGGTAAGTTTGAAACCATCGAGGTTGACAGCGTTATAGGCGCGATAGGCCAAACGGTGGATTGGGGCGCGCTGGATATCGGCGATATGAAGCTCACCGCGCGCGGCACGGCCGAGGCGGACGCGCTGACCTATCAGACGGCACAGAGCGACATATTTGTCGGCGGGGACTGCTACACCGGGCCGAAGTTCGCTATTGACGCGATTGCCGCCGGTAAGGAAGCCGCGATAAGCCTGCACCGCTATGTACACCCCGGGCAGACGCTCACCGCCGGGCGAGACAGGCGCGTATACCACGCGCTTGACAAGGATCAGGTGCTTGTGGATGTGGCCGGGTTTGACACCGAGCACAGACAGCTTGCCGGATATAACGAAGCCAAGGCCAAAACCTTCTCCGATGCGCGCGTGACGTTCACGGAAGAGCAGGTGCGGCGCGAGTGCGCTCGCTGCCTCGGCTGCGGCGCGACAAAGGTGGACAGCTACCTTTGCATAGGCTGCGGCCTGTGCACCACAAAGTGCAAATTCGACGCGATACACCTCAAAAAGGTGCGCGATTGGCACGCAACCACGTTTGAAACCATGCCGATAAAGGTGGCGGAAAACCTCGTCAAGCGCACGGGCGGCATCGTGAAAAAGGCGGTAAGCAAGTAATGCACGAGCTTGGAATATGCGACGCGCTTTTGAAGCTGGTGGACGGCATAGCCAAGGACGAAGCGCCGGACGGCGTTATCAGCATCACGGTTGAAGTCGGGTCACTGTCGGGGGTTATACCGGCGTACTTGAAAGACTGCTGGCGCGCCGTGACGGACGGCACGGCGTATGACAAAACCGAGCTTATCACCGAGCTTTTGCCGGGCGAGGCACAATGCCTTGACTGCGGGAATAAGTTCATTGCGGATTTAAATAAGCTCAGCTGCCCCAAATGCAACGGAACAAAGCTCACGCCCCTTTCGGGGCGCGAGCTGACGCTGAAAGAAATACAAGCGAAATAAAAAAAACAAGGAGTGTTGCACACATTCATGCAGCACTCCTTATTATTTTGAAATAAATTACGAATCAGAGCTTGAAGAAAACGGGGCAGTACGAAGATAGAGACTGAAAAACACGTTTGTTTCATACTCTAAATAATCTTTTTCAGCGGAATACGGGTCATAATCCGGCTCTGCAAAGCTGATAGGCTCTGCGGAGTCAACCGCTTTTTCATATACGGAAGTAAGCTTCGCCAAGCGGTTCATAAGGTTTTGGAGAGACTTAATATACTTCGTATTATCGGCGGTCAAATTAAGCGCTTGGTTTCCTTTTGCAACCTCATCGAAATAGGTTTCTATCTCCTCTTGTATCGCCGTCACATCCGCTTTGGCAGCTTTCACCGGCGTTAGAGCTTTATTCTTTGCCTCTGCCAATACTGCGGAAGCTTCTATCGTCTCTTGCACCATGTCCGCAAAATGCTTATTGTATACCGCGTTTACTGTATTTTCTTCACCTGAGATATCTATAACGCGCCACGCGCCGTTCACTTTAACGGTATAAACGGTAAAGTAGTCAATATCGGTCTTGTCCGGGCTCTGCCGTTGGAGCAGCAACTGGCGGGGCTTCGTCCGCTGTAGGCAGTTGGGGCAGCTTTTTGCCGCAATACGGGCAAAAGTTCAGCGTTTTTCCTTTGGGCAGCTCCCTACCGCAGTATTTGCAGAATCTATATGCACTCGGCATACTTTTCACCTCACGAGTTTTTTTGGGTTTTTATGTCGTTTTGTTATCTATATTATAACATCTATTCATAGTTTGTCAATAAATCGTGGGGTAAATGAGGGAGATTGGGCTATTTGCCATATTGCCCTCTCAGTCAGCCTTACGGCTGACTGCTCTCCCATTGGGGGAGCCAAGAAAGGAACGGCGCAAAACCGCACACTGCCCCTTGCCTCTCCCAATGGGAGAGGTGGCACGGCACAGCCGTGACGGAGAGGGCAGTTTAATGTTGTGCAG
>CAYRPD010000040.1:0-3292 GCA_964426095.1 uncultured Oscillospiraceae bacterium
CGCGGCGGAGTTTTGCTGCGGCGTTTTCAGGGGGTCAAGCTCGATTTTAATACGCGGGCAGTCGGGCGAATAATAGTCCTCAACCTCGACACTGCGATCACCGCGTTTAATGCGGTAAATGTTCGCCGTAACAAGCTCGGCCATTTTACGGATATCCTCGCGCCCCTCGGTGCGCTTTAGCTCCTCACGCTGGGCGGCGAGCTTGCGGGCGAGACGGTCACGCAGGGTGCGGACGGCTTTGGTTAAATCGTGGCTGCGGCGGCGCTGCTGCTCGGCGCGGTCGCGGTTGAGATAAAATGCGTCCAAAAGCTCTGAAAAGCTTGGGTACTGCTCAAGCTCGGCCAAAGCGCCGTACTGGCGCACGGCCATAAAGCTATAATCACGCATCGCGCCGTCCAGCTTAATAAGCCACGGGGAAAGCTCCCCGGCGGCAACGGCTTCGGCAAGCGCATCGGCGGCATCGGGAAGGAGCGAGTAATCCCCGCCGCAACGATGACTAAGCTCGCGCGCGATGAGCGGCGAGAGGCCGGAAAACGCATTCAAAAGCCACTTATCCATGGGCGCAGTCGTGTCAGCCGAAGAAATGACGGCGCGGCGCGCGTCACTTTCAAGGGCGAAAAAGGCTTTCTTATCCTGCGCGGGCGGGAGACGGTAAATCATCCCCGGCAGGAGACGGCGCAAAGCGTCCCCGCCGAAGTCCATGCGGCGCATACAGTCTATAATACGCCCGTCCGCACCGACAAGAATTACATTTGCACTGCGGCCTATAAGCTCGGCAATGAGCTTCTTTTCGCTCTGCACACCGAGCTCATCATGCGTATCAAGTGTGATAACGAGCATACGCTCAAAATTCGGCTGGGTGACGGAGACAATGCGCGCGCCGACAAGGTGCTTACGCAAGAGCATACAGAACATGGGCGGCTCGGCAGGGTTTTCAAAAGCGCCGCGCGTGAGGTGAACGCGGGCATTGCCCGTACCGGCGGCGAGGACAAGGCGGAGATTCTCCCCTTTTGCGCGCAGAGAAATGAGCAGCATATCCTTTTCGGGCTGCTGGATTTTATCTATTCTTCCGCCCTCGATTTTGTCGGAAAGCTCGCGGGCAAGGGCGCTGACAGTTACGGCATCAAGAGGCATCGTCACCCTCCATTATCGCGGCAAAAAGCGCGTCCACGCGCTCAAGCTTGCCTTGAAGATACAGCCAGCCGAAAAGCGCTTCCAAGCCCGTTGCGGCATGGTACTCCCCTTCCGTGGCCTTTTGGGGTACGGAATTGACCTTGGCATTGCGCCCGCGCTTATATATGGCCAGCTCGTGCTCGGTGAGCAGGGGCATAATTTTTTTCGCGGCGCGCGCTTGAGCCGGGGCGTTAACATAGGAAACGGCCAGCTTGTGAAGCTTACCGACGGCAGAGTGGCCTTGCTTACAGAGCATGGCGCGCGTCATAAGCTCATATACGCCGTCCCCGATGTGGGCGAGGGCAAGCATACTCATGGCGTTAACCTCGGCAAGGGTCATGTTAGGGCAAAAATAGTCCATAAAAATTACTTCTTTCTGCAAGAAGAGGGCGAATAAACGCCCTCTCGGTTATCAGATTTCTTCGCTGTAGTCGGGGTAATCCTCGGTCTGCTCGCTCAGCTGCGCGGCAAGCGCCATATCGTCATCGGCGGCCATGCCGAGCTTTACCTGGATATCGTGCCAGCCTTGGTAATCGACAAGTACCTTGCGGGGCTTTGCGCCCTCATAGGGGCCGACTATGCCCAGCTCTTCCATTTGGTCAACGATACGCGCGGCGCGGGCATAGCCGAGCTTGACGCGGCGCTGGAGCATGGAGACGGAGCAGGACTTGGTTTCCAAAATGGCCTCGACAGCTTGGGGCAGCATTTCATCATACCCGCCGCCGATGCTGTCATCCTTGGCAGCCTTGCCGCTTTCCGACGCGGCTTTATCCTCGGCGGCCTTGTTCATAAACTCCTCAATCTCGGAATTTTGCTGAACATCGGTCGCGCCCTCTTTGATAAACTGAATTACCTCTTCGCGCTCCTCATCGGAGACAAACGCGCCTTGAATACGCGTGGGCTTGCCGCAGCCGACAGGAGAAAACAGCATATCGCCCATGCCGACAAGCTTTTCCGCGCCCGTTTGGTCAAGGATAATGCGGCTTTCAAGCGAGGAAGAGACGGCAAACGCAATGCGCGAGGGGATGTTCGCTTTCATGAGGCCGGTAATGACATCGGCCGAGGGGCGCTGGGTGGCAATGACGAGGTGCATACCGGCGGCGCGCCCCATTTGCGCCACGCGGCAAATGCTCTCTTCAACCTCTTTGGAAGCCACAAGCATGAGGTCGGCAAGCTCATCAATGACGATAACCACGCGCGGCATAGTCTGCTCGCCGGTTGCCTCGCAGTGCTTATTATAATTATCCAAGTCGCGCACGCCGATTTCGGAGAAAAGGCGGTAACGCTTGAGCATTTCCACAACGGACCATTGAAGCGCACCGGCGGCCTTTTTCGGGTCGGTGACAACAGGGACATAAAGATGCGGAATGCCGTTATATACGCCAAGCTCCACCATTTTGGGGTCAATCATAATAAGGCGGACTTCATCCGGGCGCGCCTTATACAAAAGGCTCAAGATGAGCGAGTTCATGCAGACGGATTTACCCGAACCCGTTGTACCCGCAATGAGCATATGGGGAAGCTTTGCAATGTTGCCGACAACGCACTCGCCGCCGATATCCTTGCCGAGGGCAAAGGAGAGCTTGGATTTTGCGGTTTTGAAGCGGGGCGAGTCGATGATATCGCGAAGATACACAGTGCTGACGATTTTATTCGGCACTTCGATGCCGACAGTGGAAATCTTATCGGGAATGGGCGCAATGCGCACATTCATAACGCCCAAGGCAAGGGCGAGATCCCCGGCGAGATTCGTCACGCGGGCGAGCTTCACGCCCTGCTCAAGCTCGATATCAAAGCGCGTGACCGTAGGCCCGCGGGTTACGCCGACAATCTCGGCATTGATGCCGAAGCTGTGGATAGCGCCCTCTAAGCGCTCTTTATTAACCATAATCTCTTCGCGCGCGTCAATATTCGCGGCAGCGCCCGTGCGCAAAAGCTCCAGCGGCGGGAACTCGTACCCCGTGCCGTCATCGGCGGCGGCAACGGCAAGCTCCACGGCCTTGGCTTCTTTTTCAACCTCGGCGCGGCTGATTTTCTTCTTGGGCGGGTCGGAGATTTCGGCGGTCATGGTGGAAGAGTGCATAATCTCTTCCACGGTGTCGCGAAGCTCGTCCACATC
>CAYRPD010000040.1:3392-10877 GCA_964426095.1 uncultured Oscillospiraceae bacterium
ACATCACGGGAAAGCTCCAAGGGCAAAACAGGCTCTTCATCCTCGCCGACGGGGATTTTTTGATACATAGAGGGGTCATACTTGACGGCGGCGCGCTCCCCTGCCTTGTCAAAGGCCTTGGTGAAGCTGCCGTTGAAGCACTTGACAACGAAGAAGATAAGCAGCACCAGCAAAACGGGCATTGCCCCGTAAAGGCTGAACGCGTTGGAAAGCGAAATGGCGATAAGCCCGCCGATAACGCCGCCGCCGGACATATTCTGCCCGTCAACAAAGAGCCTGCCGGCAAGGTCTTGCAGCAAAAGCTCCTCGGTAATTGTCGGATAAAAGAAAAGATGACCGAGCGCAGCGACAATAATGGGAATCATCAAAGCGGACGTGACGCGCAGCGCCACGGGGTAGCCCTTATGAAAGCCGAGGATAACCGCCGCCATTAAAAACGCGGGTATAGTGACCCAAAAGCCCCAGCCGACAAGCCCTTTGACGAGGTTGGAGAAGAAAACAATGAACTTTCCGTCGGTATTAAAATGGCTTATCACGAGGAACACCGCAAGGAAAAGGCACACCACGGCGCTGACCTCGCGCCGAATGGGCGGGGCGGGCGGTTCGGGCGGCGTGACGGGTGCGGCGGCCTTTTTAGGCTTAGTCGAGGTTGTTTTTTTAGAAGCTGTCGAGCTCTTTTTCGCGGTGGGAGAGGAAGAGCCGGATTTTTTGGTTTGTGCCATTGATATGTCCTTTCTTTTGTGAAAAAACGGGGTGTGCAATAAAAATCTAATCAGAAAATGAGCGTGAGGATAATGCTCAATACGCCCATGACCCAGCAATAGTAGGCGAAGTTACCGAAGCGCCCCTTTGCGGCGATACGCTTGAAGAGGGTTATTGCGCCGATTCCGGAGAGCATGGCGGCGAGCATACCCGCAATATACGCCGGGACATCGCCGAGCACCACGCCCTGCCCCACGGCATCGACAAGGGAAACGATTGTCGCGCCGAGCACGGCGGGGATGGACAGGAGAAACGAGAACTTCACGGCATAGTCGCGATTGAGGCCGACGGCAATGCCGGCGGTGATGGTAATGCCGGAACGGGAGAGGCCGGGGATAGTGGCAACGCACTGGCAAAGACCGATTATAATCGCGTCGGAAATCGTCATGCCCCCGGCGGCCTTAGTGCCGGGCTTCATCTTATCGGCCACAAAGAGAATACAGCCGGACAGCACCAGCGCCACGCCGATAAACACGCTTTGATAATAAAGCGTTTCGATCATTCTATGTATGGGGAGAATGAGGAACATGGGGAGCGTGGCAAAAACAATCATTAGGAACATACGCGCGGCGGGATAACGGCGCTGCCGCTGCCCCGCGAGAGGGCCGACATTGGCAAAGCCCATAACCTCATAGAACATTTGGGAAATATCCTGCCAATAGCAAACGCAGACGGCGGCAAGCGTACCCAAATGCAAGAGGACATCGAAAAACAAATGCCCGTCATCGGCAGTGGTAATATCAAAGAGATTATTGATTATGGCAAGGTGGCCGGAGCTTGAAATCGGCAAAAATTCGGTTATCCCCTGCACAAGACCGAGCACTATCGCATTCCATATAGACATTGGCGTAACCCCCCACGGTAAACATAACATAGATTATAGCACAATTTTATGCAATGCACAAGCCCTAGAGAACAAAGGACGCAGGGAATTTTACCTGCGTCCTTCAAGAAAAATATTATGTTAACTGATATGTCAGCTTGTAATTGTGTAGTTACGTGTTACTCAAAATCACGTTAATCTCTTTCCGCAGCTTCAATGGCATCCCAAACGGTAGCATCCACCTCGGGCGCAGTTTCAACACTGCTGTCGGAAGCGGGAGCGCCCTCGGCCGGTTCGGTTACTTCTATATCCACATTATCTCCGGTTGGGAACATGGTATTAGCATAGCCTTCTCTGTTGCCGTATTCTTTTTCGCCGTTAACTATTAAAGTTGCCTTTTCTTCATTAGGATCACTAGGCGTTATCGAATCACCGATGCCGTCTTTGAGATTGATTGTTTTGACAATGTTCTGCCCGGCGCTGTCAGTGGCGATGGTTATGGTTTTGGCAAGCTTATATTCAGAGCTTTTCTCTTCCGGGTTTTGTTCGTCAACGCCGTCCGTTTCGCTTGCGACGGCGGGAGAAGCAGCGGGAGGGTTAACTATAGAGAAAGCTTCTTGGTCCTCGGTCATGGTTTCTCCCTCTTCAAGCGCGCCCGCGTCTTTCATTTGGGTAAAGGAAGAGGAGCTATCCTCGCCGTAGCTGACGCAGATGAAATAATCATTGGTGTCATCCTCGGCTTTTACGAGGAATGCATATCCGTCCCGATATACATTAACAGCAGAAGCAGTTATTTTTGCATCAGTAGAATAATCACCCTCAGAGCCAGTAATTTCATAACCGGAAACCCCGACATACGAGATATACACCGTGGAAACGCTGCTGCGTTCGGGGACGGAGATATCCGAGGGGGCGAATTCTCCCTCTCTTATTATCTCCATTTCCTTATCAGCATCCAGCCTTGCCGATTTAACGTCAAGCTTCACGTTGTCCGCCGCGGCTTCGCTTTGCTTTTCGGGCGCGGGGGGCATGATAAAGCCGCCCAGCTCAACAATGAGCACGGTTTCGCCGCCGTTGGAGAAAGCAAAGGTTTCGCCCTCGGAAACTTTTATTTCGGCGTTGCGGGTAAGCTCGGAAAGCTTCGCTTGGATATCGGCGATTTCATCGGCGGTCAAGCCGTCCTCGCGGACGAGGATAACGCCGTCGGATATGTAAAGCTTGGAGTAATCAAGGCCGAGCTCTTTGGCCTTGTCGGCGCTGTCGCGCAGGAGCTTGGCCGAGGCAAGGTCGGTAAGGCGGAGGAACATTTTCCCGTCCTCACAGCGGACGCTCAAAGCGATACCGTCAAGGGTGATAGAATCGGGCGAAAGGCCGTGCATATCCACGGGGGCGGCTTCGGGCATACCGTAGCCGTAGGCCACGTATTCCTTGGGCACGGAATCATCGGCGTAGGCACAGACGGCCAGCGCGAGGATAAGCGCGAGGGCAAGCACGAGCGAAAACGCGAATTTGGTGAGCTTTTTCATAAAATCGGCCTCCTTAGAAGAAATATATACGTGTTAATCAACTTTCGCCCTCGGCGAAAGTTGAAAATGCCGGCATTTTCATGGCGCAATAAGCGCGGAGTTTCATTTTTATTTATTATATTCTTCTTCAAACGATAAGGCAAGTATTTTCTGACAATTTAATCAGCTTTGTCTATTTCTTTACGGAGATACTCCAGCGCATCGGAGAGCGTACCCACCCTGTCGATAAGGCCGAGGCGCACGGCCTCTTCCCCGTAGATAACAGAACCGGTGTCATTGGCAAGCTCATCGGTATTCGTCATAAGGCGCAGGTACTCCTCGCGCGTTATATCGGAGTGCGCCGTGACAAAGCCGACAATGCGCTGCTGAATGCGGGCAAGATAATTATACGTTTGCGGCACGCCGATGACAACGCCGTTTAAGCGCACGGGGTGGACGGTCATGGCGGCAGAGGGGGCAATCATGCTGCACCGGGCGCTCACGGCGAGCGGAACGCCGATAGAATGACCCCCGCCGAGGACAAGGGAGACAGTGGGCTTTGTCATGCCCGCGATAAGCTCGGCAATGGCAAGCCCGGCTTCAACGTCCCCGCCCATGGTGTTGAGGAGAATCAAAAGCCCTTTTATGTCTTTGGCTTCCTCTATAGCGGCGAGGAGAGGGAGAATGTGCTCATACTTCGTGGTTTTTACATCATCGGGCAGGAGCTGATGACCCTCGATTTGGCCGATAATCGTAAGGCAATGTATGCCCCCGGCGGTGTCCGCCGCGGGAGAGAGATTTTGCGCGTCCATATAAAAATCACCTCGCAGGGGATAGTATACCCGCGAGGTGAATGGATTATTTACAGATAAAACTTAGGCTCTTTTCTGCCCGCGCACATGACCTTGAGCGAGGCGGACGCAGCAAGCAGCATGGCCTTGGGCACATGGCGCACCTCAAACGGGCACACGGACACACAGCGCATACAGGTAATGCACTTTTTCGCGTCCGGCTTCATAGGGTCGCCGGGGTCGATAGCGCCGGTGGGGCATTCCTGCGCGCAGGTGCCGCAGCCGGAGCAGTCCTTACCCGAAACGGGGCGGAACGGCAGGCCGTCATACTTCTTATAATCGTGGCTGCCGGGCATGGCAACAACGGAGAAGGTTTCTTTCGCCATGAGCTTATCAAGAAAGGCGTAAAGGCTTTGTTTGTCCTTTTCATCGGGACGGTCGGCGGCAATGCGGCGGTCAACGGAATGGGGGGCTATCATCTCCGCACCGGCAACGACGCGGAAGCTCTTGCTGCGGGCAAGGTCAGCCATTTCCATGAGCGCATCGTCCACGGCGCGGTTGCCGTAAACGGCGATGAGGGCGGCGTTCGTGTTCGCGCCGTGGATGCCCTGCATACGCTTATACATCGTGGCGGGAATGCGCCCGCCGTACACGGGGAAGCAGAAGAAGAGGAAATCATCCTCGGTATAGCTGAGATCATAGTCAAATACGGTGATATCAAGCGCATCGGCTTGAAGCTTATCGGCGATGAGCTTGGCAACGCGCTCCGTGCCGCCGGTCGGGCTGAAATAGATTACCGTTGTTTTCATATGTACAAAACCTCACTCTGTTTATTACTGATTACTTATTATAAAATACCACGCCGGGGGCGCGCCGTCAAGCGTTGAGCGCGCGGCGCTCGCGCTCGACAACGGCGCACATTTCGTCCCAATGCTTTTCCATGTCGGAAATGAGTTTAAACTGCGTGCGGGCGCGGTCAAGGTTATGTTCGGGGCGGTCAACGGAGAAATACACATCGCCGTTTAAGTAATCGGTCAGGAAGCGAATGCCGCATTCGATCGTCATGGTATACGCGCCCTGCGCAAGCGAGGCCTTTTCTTCCTCGGTGAGACTGGGGCAGGCTTGGAGATAGCCGCGCGTAAAGGCGGCGAAGAGGGTCATATCAAGGTTAACCTTGGTTAAATCCCGCTCGTCCTCTGCGCCGGTGCTCGCGCCGAAGCGGATGGCATCGCCGAAGTCATACGCGGCAAGGCCGGGCATGACAGTGTCAAGGTCAATGACGCAAAGCGCCTTGCGGGTATCGGCATCGAAGAGGACGTTATTAATCTTGGTGTCATTATGCGTGGCGCGGACGGGCAGCTTGCCCGCCTCGCGCAGATGATGAAGCGCACAGGCGCGCTCTTCACGCGAAAGGGCAAAGCTAAGCTCGCTTTCAACCTCGGCCAAGCGGCCTTTCGCGTCCGCGCTGACAGCTTCGCGGAGCTGACGATAGCGGTCGGGGGTATTGTGGAAGTTGACAATAGTCTCTTCAAGCGTGGCGGCGGGGAAATCGCGCAGGGCATACTGGAAGTGGCCGAAGGCGCGGGCGCTTTCGGCAAAGTCCTCGGGCGTTTCGGCGGATTGGAGACAAATGCTGTTATCGACAAAGCGATAGCAACGCCACGCGCCGCCCTTGCCGTCATCATAATAGGTTTTGCCCTCGGTGGTGTTCATGTAGCTTATCATGGCCGTTTTTTCTTCGGGGTGCTCGGCAAGAAAAGCGGAGATCGCCGCCATATTGTTCATAAGGGCGTTGACATTGGGGAAAACAAAGCGGTTTATCCACTGGAGAATGTATTTCACGCCCGTGTCGGTGGTGACGAGGAAGGTTTGGTTAATATGGCCGCTTTTGATTTGGCGCATTTCTATGGGCGCGCCGTCTGTTTTAAAATGATATATAGCCTCTTTCATCTAAATAGATTCCTTTCGGCTTTCGGTTTTTTATTTATATATATCGGCGTATACGAACAGCCGCCCCTTGCGGGATGTGCCGCCCGTGCCGGTTATTTTCCCTTTGCCCGCGCCGCGAACGGAGATTATATCGCCCTCGGCCACGGTTAAATCGGGCTTTAAGCACTCGGCGTAGTTGACCGAGACAAGCCCGGCGGAGATATGCTTTGCCGCTTCCGTGCGCGAGAGATTGAACATTCCCGCCGCAACCGCGTCAAGGCGCGGCGACATCACGGAAAACGAAACGGGCTTAATCACCCTTTTCGGCGCGGGAACGGCGGCAAGGGGTATTACTTCCGCCTTTACGCCGCAGCGGCCCACTTTATCAATGCTCTGCAAGTGGCGGCTGACGCTTTCCATGCAGAATATATAGGCTTCGTTTTCATTTACCCATATATCGCCCAGCCACTCGCGGCCTATGCCCATGCCGAGAAGCGCGCCCATATAGTCGCGATGCCCTGGCGCGCCGAAGTGCGCCGTGAGGTGCAGGGCGTGGATGTATTCATCGGGGGTAAAGGTCTCTTCTTCCATATAATACGGCAGGAAGAACGCCGCCGTGCGCTCGCACTCGGTATGCCCGCCACAGAAAACGGGCGCAACGGGCGCGTGCACGCCCCACGCGGTAAGCTCCGCCCGCTCCTGCGGGGTCAAAAAGCCCGTGTGTGTGAGGGTTGAGGTTTTTTCACAGCGGCGGGAAAGATCCTCGGCGCGTTTAATCAGTTCCGTTTTTTCCATTTATCAATCTCGTTGTGTGCGCGTTTTGGTTGGTGGAACGCAAAAGCGCGTCAATTTGATCAAGCGTCCATTCAAGCTCGGCGATAAACTCCTTGACCGTGGAGCGCAAAACGCCCGAACGGAGCGCCGAGAGACGAATTAGGCTGTCATTGGTGACTACGCGAACGGCGTAGTTTTTGCCGATGTCGTTGGCGATGCGCTCAATATACATATCGGCGGTTTCGCCGTCGGCGGTGTAGGCAAGGTGAATATTATGATAATCCGTGCGCGAGCCGACTGCGCCGGGGGTGCGATACGCGTCAAAGACGAGGACGGTTTCAGCCCCCGTGAACCCGGCGTAGCCCGAGAGCATATCCGCAAGGCGCGTGCGGGCAAGATCCATATTGTCAACGGCCAGCGCCTTTAGCTCATCCCAGCCGAAGATGAGGTTATACCCGTCCACAATGACGTAGGATTTATGCGCGGGGATATCCACGCGCTTTTCCGGGGCAGCATTGACGCGAGGTGATGAGTACATGGGGCGCTTGATAGGCCCAAACTCCCGCTCCATTATCGCTTCAAGCTCCCTGTCGTCAATGCTGACGAAGCGGCGGACGGCGGCGGGGGCGGCAGATTGCGCCTTTGAAGCGGCGTTGCGCTTAGCGAGCACGCTTTCAAGGTGCATATACTCCCCTACCCTATCCCAGCGGATGTTTACGCCCGCGCCGTGGGCGCAGAAAACGGAGTCGGCAGTGTTGTCAAGATCCGCTTCGGCGTTGTAGCCGATTTCGTCTATAACGGCGTGCGCATTTTTGCACGGGCGATAGCCGTCCGGGCGGAGGGATAGGCGGCCTTTGCCGTGGGTATAGGCCATAAGCTCGGCCATGTATTCGCTCATGGC
>CAYRPD010000040.1:10977-12831 GCA_964426095.1 uncultured Oscillospiraceae bacterium
GGCGGCCTTTGCCGTGGGTATAGGCCATAAGCTCGGCCATGTATTCGCTCATGGCCGCAACGGGGGCAGAGCCGCGTAGGCGCACAGCGCCGTTTTCGTCCTCGGGGGAAGAAAACTCCGCGTTCATCGCGCGCAAATCCGATATCGCGCGGCCCAGCTGCTCCGGGGGAACATCAAGGGTAAAGGCGTAATACGGCTCAAGTAGAACGCTTTCGGCTTGCATAAGCCCTTGGCGAATTGCGCGGTATGTGGCCTGTCGAAAGTCCCCGCCCTCGGTGTGCTTTAGATGAGCACGCCCGGCGACAAGGGTGAATTTTATATCCGTCACGGGTGAGCCTGTGAGCACGCCCAAATGCGGCTTTTCCAACACGTGCGAAAGTATAAGGCGTTGCCAGTTGCCGTCCAGCTCATCCTCGGAGACGGCGGAATCAACGACTATGCCGCTGCCGCGCTCAAGCGGCTGCATGAGTAAATGCACCTCGGCATAGTGGCGCAAAGGCTCAAAATGCCCCACGCCCTCAACGGTATTCGCAATTGTTTCCTTGTACATTATATGCCCCGCATCAAGCGCGACATCTATGTCAAAGCGCTCTTTGACAAGGCTTATAAACACCTCGGTCTGCACCTTGCCCATTAAGCGCACGCTTATAGTGCGCGCGGCGGCATTCCACACAATATGCAAAAGCGGGTCTTCTTCCTGCAAAAGCATGAGCTTGGGGAGAATTACGCGCGGGTCTGCATCCGGCGGGAGAATGACGCGGTAGCTCATCACGCTTTCAAGCGCCGTACCGTCCATGTCCCGTTCCTGTCCCAAGCCTTGGCCGGGGTAGGTTTCCGAAAGCCCCAAAAGCGCGCACACCTCGCCCGCCGTGACCTTATCGGGAGAATCGAACTTCAAGCCGCTGTATATTCTAATTTGGGTAATCTTCTCCTCGCGCGCTTCCCCGTCCGGGTTATTGTATTTCAACGCCGTGCGCACATCGAGCGCGCCGCCCGTGAGCTTGACAAAGGTCATGCGACGGTTTTGCGCGTCACGCGCGATTTTGAAAACGCGCGCGGAAAACTCGGCGGGGTAGGTTTTATCGAGGGTATAGGTATCGAGCGCACGGATGAGCGCTTCAACGCCGTCGAGCTTCAAGCCCGAGCCGAAAAAGCAGGGAAAGAGCGCCCTATCGGCTGTAAGTTTTGCAAGAAACGCGTCCGAAAAGCCCCCGGCGCGGTCATATTCGTCCATAGCGCAATCGGATGTGAGCGCCACGGCTTCATCGCGAGAAGAAACATCCTGCGTAAAATCAACACACACATCGCCGAGGCGGGATGTGAGAGAAGCTAAAATTGCATTCTTATCCGCCGTGGGCAAGTCCATTTTCGTTATAAACACAAAGCACGGGACATTATAGCGCCGCAAGAGCGCCCAAAGCGTCTCCGTGTGCGCCTGTACGCCGTCCGTCCCGCTTATGACGAGCACCGCAACATCCAGCACCGACAGCGCCCGCTCCGTCTCGGCGGAGAAATCCACGTGGCCGGGAGTATCAAGGAGCGTGACATTGTGCTTTTCGGTTTGGAACACGGCTTGCTTTGAGAAAATGGTTATGCCGCGCTGCCGCTCCAAGGTGTGCGTATCCAAAAAGCTATCTCGCGTATCAACGCGGCCTAATTTTTTGAGCTTGCCGGAGAGGTAAAGCAACGCTTCCGTGAGCGTAGTTTTGCCCGCGTCCACGTGCGCAAGGATGCCGACGGTAAGCGGAGTTTTATTAATTTCGGGCATTTGCACCTCTCCTTTCAAAGACAAAAATCAGGGTATTATATCATAATATCCCCATTTCGTGAAGATGTTTATTGAATTATTTTTGA
>CAYRPD010000041.1:0-12725 GCA_964426095.1 uncultured Oscillospiraceae bacterium
AATTGTTTAATATGATATCACGGTTAGGAGACGGCCTATGAAAATAAAAGTGTTTCTCGCAATACTGCTGTGCAAGGCGCTCAGAGCCTTTTCACGACTTTTGCATCGCGGCGGCACGGCCATGCCGGGGCGCTACGCGCTGAAGGTGTGCCCGCAGCTCTTAGGCGTGCTGGCGCAGAACGTGAAAGTGGTTGCCATTACGGGCACAAACGGCAAAACGACAAGCGCGCGCATGATAGAGGCCGCCTTTGCCGACAGCGGCAAGAGCTATTTTGCCAACCGCTCCGGCGCTAACCTCATAAGCGGGATTACGACCGAGTTTGTGATGAACAGCACGCTATTCGGCAAGTGCAAAAAGGAGTACGCGGTTATAGAATGCGATGAGGCGGCGGCGGTGCGCGTTTTCCCGCAGCTTCAACCGAAAGTAATCGTTGTGACGAACCTTTTTCGCGACCAGCTTGACCGCTACGGCGAGGTTACGCACACCTTGGAGAACATAAAAAAGGCCGTTTTGGGAGCACCCGATGCCGTGCTTTGCCTTAATGCCGACTGCTCGCTCACCTCGTCCCTTGCGCGCGAGGTTGAAAACCGTTGCATCTACTTCGGCATAGACGAAAACGCGCTCCCCACGCGCGAAGCGTCCGAAATCTCGGACGCGAGCCACTGCATATTCTGCAAGAGCGAGTATGAGTACACCTACATCACCTACGGCCACCTCGGCGGTTTTCGCTGCCCCAAGTGCGGCTATGCCCGCCACGCGGCGGACTTTGCCGTGACCGAGGTTATAGAGCAGGGCGCAAACGGAAGCACCGTGGTGATGAGCTTGGAGGGGGAAAAGCGCGTTGTGAACGTGAATCTCCCGGCGGTGTACAATATATATAATGCCGTAGGGGCGGCAGCGGCGATTACGCAAATGGGGCTTGGCGCGGATGCGGCTGTCAAGGCGCTGTCGGAATTTAAATGCGGCTTCGGGCGCATGGAGCAGTTCGACCTCGGCCAGGGCGGCACGAAGCTTATGCTTGTGAAAAACCCCGCCGGGTGCAACCAGGTGGTGGAGTTTTTGCAGAACGTGAAAGAGAAATTCGTGCTCGTTCTCTGCCTTAACGACCGCAGTGCGGACGGCACGGACATATCGTGGATATGGGACGCGGATTTTGAAAAGCTTCTCGACCTCTCCGGGCGCTTGCAAAAGGTTATCGTTTCCGGCGACCGGGCAGAGGATATGCGCCTGCGCATTAAATATGCCGGGATAGATGACGGCGCAATTGAAACCGAGCGCGACTATGACGCGCTTGTAAAATGGATAGAGGGGCAGGAAGCGCCGGTATACATCATGCCCACCTACACCGCCATGCTGGAGCTGCGCGAGGCGATACTGCGCCGCTGCGGCGGGGACGAATTTTGGGAATGACGGGGGAGAACGACAATGGAGCTTAAAATATGCCATATGTACCCGGATGTGCTCAACCTTTACGGCGATACGGGCAATGTCCGCTGTATGACCCAGCGCCTTAAATGGCGCGGGATAGATGCGCAGGTGACGAAGCTGCCCATAGGCCGCGCGGAAAGCCTTGCGGGGTTTGACCTCGTTTTCATCGGCGGCGGGCAGGACTTTGAGCAGCAGGTGCTCTTAGAGGATTTGCACCGGGGCAAGGACAAGGAGATAATCGCCGCGATAGAAGACGGCGTGACGTTTTTGACCGTGTGCGGCGGATATCAGATGATGGGCAACTACTATGAAACCTTTGACGGCAAGCGCTGTGACTTCATAGGCGCGGTTGACCTTTACACTCTCGGCTCGAAAAAGCGCTTGATAGGTAACTACAAATTCCGCCTTGAGGAACACGCGGGCGGCAGCGTAGCCGTCGGCTTTGAAAACCACAGCGGCAAAACCTACCTCGGCGCGGGCGTTGCGCCCTTGGGGCGGGTGCTGGCGGGCTTCGGTAACAACGGCGAGGACGGCACCGAGGGCGTACACTATAAAAACCTCTTCGGCACGTACAGCCACGGCCCTATTCTGCCGAAAAACGCCGCGCTTTGCGATTTTATTTTGCAAACCGCCTTGGAACGCAAATACGGCAAGGCGGAGCTTGCGCCGCTTGACGATGCGGCCGAGACGGCCGCGCATGACGCAATGTGCGCCAAACTTTAACTGAGGAGGGGCGGCATGATACGCTTATATAACGCCCGCATACTCTCTTTTGCGGACGGTATACGCATAAGAGAGGGCGAAGTGTGGCTTGACGGGGGAAAAATCGCCCATGTCGGGGCAAGGCCGGAGACGCTGCCTTGCTTTGAGCGGGAAGAGGATTTACACGGCAAGCTCATAATGCCGGGGTTTAAAAATGCGCATTCCCACACGGCAATGACGGTTTTCCGCTCCCTTGCGGACGATATGCCGCTGGACAAGTGGCTCTCCGAGCAGATTTGGCCGAACGAGGCGAATCTGACGGGTGAGGCTGTGTACGCTTTTACAAAGCTCGGCATACTCGAATACCTCTCTTCCGGCATCACTTCCTGCTTTGATATGTACATGAAAAACGATTACTATGTGAAAGCCTGTGTGGACGCGGGCTTTCGCACGGTGCTTTGCTCCGGGCTTAACCGCTTCGACAAAGACCCTGAGGACATAGAGCGGGAGTTTATAAAGTTTAATAATTATAATGAGCTTATTTCCTACGCCCTCGGCATTCACGCCGAGTACACCACGCCCCCCGAGCGCATAGAGTACATGGCCGCGCTCGCGGAAAAGTATAAAAAGCCGTGCTTTACGCATATGTCGGAAACGCAAGGCGAGGTAGAGGGCTGCCGCGAGCGCTACGGGCTTACGCCGCCGCAGCTTCTTGATAAATTCGGCTTCTTTAACTACGGCGGGGGCGGCTTCCACTGCGTGTGGTTGGATGAAGCGGATATCGCGCTCATGGCGGAAAAGAAGCTTTGGGCGGTTTCCTGCCCCGGGTCAAACGCAAAGCTTGCA
The DNA here is from genome assembly GCA_964426095.1 of uncultured Oscillospiraceae bacterium. Lineage (GTDB taxonomy): Bacteria > Bacillota > Clostridia > Oscillospirales > Oscillospiraceae > Limivicinus. Next base: position 2,978 of record CAYRPD010000041.1, read on the forward strand.
AGCGGCATTGCGCCTATAGACAAGCTCGCGCGTGCGGGCGTTCCGCTCGCACTGGGAACGGACGGCGCGGGCAGCAACAACGCCCTTGATATGTTCCGCGAAATGTACCTTGTGAGCGTGCTGCAAAAGCTACTTTGCTCCGATGCCGCCGCCGGGGATGCGGACAGGACGCTTGAAATGGCGTGTGTCGGCTCGGCGCGTGCGATGGGGCTTGATGATTGCGACGATGTGGCCGTGGGCAAAAAGGCTGACCTTGTCGTGATAGACCTTGATAAACCCAATATGCGCCCTCTTAACAACATTGCGCGCAATATCGTTTACTCCGGGTCAAAGGAAAATGTGTACATGACCGTGGTAAACGGGAAAATACTATATAAAAACGGACAGTTCTACCTCGATGAAAGCGCAGAGGACATCTACGCGCGCAGCGAAGAGTGGAAAAAGAGGATAATAAAATGAGCAAGAAAATAGACCTCCATGTGCACACCACCGCCTCGGACGGTACGCTTTCCGGGCGCGAGGTTGTTGAGCTTGCCGCGCGAGAGGGCTTGGCCGCCGTTGCCGTGACGGATCATGACACCGTTTCCGGCTACGCCGAGGCCGCCGAAGCGGGGCAAAGGCTCGGCGTGGAGGTTGTACCGGGGATAGAGATAAGCACGAAGTACGGCGGTGCTGTACACATACTCGGCTACTGCATAAACCCGGATGATGAAAAGCTCCGGCCGGTTTTGGACTGGGTGGTGCATGACCGCGACGCGCGCAACCGCAAAATGGCGGCCATGATGGCCGCGGACGGCCTGAAAGTGGACTATGACGAAATGCGAGCGCGCTTCGGCGATGTGATAGGCAGGCCGCACTTTGCCGAGGTGCTTGTGGAGCTTGGGATGGCGCAGTCGGTGCAGGACGCGTTTGACCGCTATGTTGAAAAAGGGCGGAAATACTGGCTCGCGCGAAACTTTTTGCCTATAGAGCGCTCCGTGGAGATTATCTGCCAAGCCGGGGGCGCGGCGGTGCTGGCGCACCCGTTCCAATATAAGCGCGACGATGCCGCCCTGCGCGAGCTTATAGAGCACTGCATGGATTACGGCCTTTGCGGCATGGAGTGCCGCTACACGGGGTACGATGAGCGCCAAACGGCGTATTTGGAGAGCCTGTGTGAGGAATACGGCCTTATTAAAACCGGCGGCAGCGATTTTCACGGCGCGAACAAGCCGCACATCTCCCTCGGCACGGGGCTTGCGGGCGAGTTGAACGTGCCTTACGAGTTTTTAGAAGAGATAAAAAGTAAAGTAAACTACAACAAATGATAAGGGGTAATAAGCTATGGTAAAAACTCTGCTTATTGACAGCCCGGAAAGCTACTTACAGAAAATTACAGCAGGGGGGGTAAAACCTCTGGAAATAAGGTAGCTTTTGTATCCACGGCGCTGTGGGCGTTCTTTGCGTATCATCTTTTGGTGATAACCTCGGTGGGCAATGCCGATGCCGTGTGTGAGGGGCTTTATTCCTACACGGCGGCGGATTGGGCGCTGGCCTGCGGGCGGTGGTGCGCGCGGTATTTTTACGGTGCTGTGGGCAATGTCGTCATGCCGGGGGTATGGGTTGCACTTTATATGCTGTGCGTGTTTCTCTCGGTGCTCCTTTTGGCGCGCCTGTGGAAAATCGAAAGCCCCGTGTCGGTGTTCTTCACCGCTGCGCTATTGGCCGTGAACCCCACGGTTATAGATCAGTCTTTGTTACAGTATATGTTTATGTCCTGGGGGATAAGTAATCTCCTCGGCATTTTCTTTGTCTACGCGGTGTTTGAAGCGGATAGCCGCATTGTGCGTTATCTTCTTGCGCCGCTTGCCGTGGCGGTGGCGTTCGGGTTTTATCAGGCTTCCGTGGGGCTTATCGCCCTTTGCTTTGCCCTCACGCTCATTTTGCGCCTTTTGCGCGGCATGAGCTTTAAGGAAGCGCTTGGAGCGACACTGCGCTTTTTGCTCGCTTCCTTGGTGGGCGCGGCGGAGTATTTTATAATTCTCCGCTTTGAGCTTAACCGCTGGGGCATTGCCGAGAGTGACCGCGTGGGGGCGTTCTCCCTCAGCGGGATTTTCACCTCCCTTGCCGAGACCCTGCCCGATGCTTACCGCTTTTTCTTTGCGTATTTTGATGATACGCTATTTCGCAGGAAGTACATTGCCCTTGTGCTGGGTGCGGTGCTGATAGTTTTCTTTGCCCGGCGCGTTTGGGGCATGATAAAGGAGCGGCGCTTTGCAGAGGCGGCCTTGTCCGCTCTGCTCTTTGCGCTTATCCCGGCCTTTTGCAATGTCTGCCGCGTGCTTTTCCCGTATTTCACCGTGGTGCAGATAATGGAGTATCAGATTATTCTGCTTTTCCCGTTCTTCTTCGCCTTGGGGGAAATGCGGGAGACAAGGTTTGTTCAAACGCAAAATGCCCTGCGTATAGTGTCGTTTTTTCTGTGCCTTGTGCTTGTCGGCGGGTACACGGTTTCCGCGAACGCCACTTACCGCGCCTATGATTTGAGCTACCGCCACGCGCAGTATGAGGCCGGGGAGATAGTGCGCCGCGCGCGTGCCTTGCCGGACTATGAGCCGGGCGAAACGGTGATGTTTGTCGGCTTTATCCGTGATGATACACTGCGCGAGCATAACAGCGTTTACCGCTATGCATACAGTATGTACGATAACCTCATCTTTTGGGAAGAGTACATGGGCATAACGTCCGGCAGGCGCAATTTTGTCATGGATACGCTGGGCGTGGATATAGGCGAGGTGGACGCAGCAACATATCAGCGCATTGTGCAAAGTGCCGCGTTTGAGGCCATGCCCCTCTACCCCGCGTCAGGCTCGGTTGCTCGCATTGACGGCGTGATAGTTGCAAAGCTTGCCGAAAATGCGCCCTTAGGGTGAAAATAGAGCATAAAAAATGAGCCGAAACCGGCTCATTTTTTGCGTGTGAGGTTTTGCTCGTCCCTTTTCCCCTTGAAAAACTCGCGCAGGAGCGCGGCGCTTTCCTCGGCGAGAACGCCGGAGTATACGGACGGGGAGTGGCCGTAGCGCTCAAAAAAGAGGTCGATTACACTGCCGACAGAGCCGGTTACAGGCTCTTTTGCGCCGTAGATAAGCTTGGGTATGCGCGCCATTATAATAGCGCCCGTACACATCGGGCAAGGCTCAAGCGTGACATACATCGTGCAGTCATCAAGCCGCCATGTCCCCATGCGCGCACAGGCTTGGCGTATGGCCTCGATTTCGGCGTGGGCAGTTGCGTCCGAGTGCGCTTCGCGGCGGTTTTGTCCCGTGCCGATGATGTTGCCCTCGCCGTCCGTTATCACGCAGCCCACCGGCACATCGCCGTTTGCGCCCGCATCGCGGGCAAGGCTCAGCGCGATTGACATATATTTTTCGTCATTCATAATAGCTCACCTCAAAGCGTAGGGCGCGCCGACACTTCGGCGCGCCCGTGAGTTTAGCTCACCGTGCGCCTTATGCAAGCGCGGCGGTGATGATGGACATCTGGTAAACCTCTTCCGCATCACAGCCGCGGCTGAGGTCGTTGATAGGTGCGTTGAGGCCTTGCAGAATCGGGCCGTAGGCCGCGAAGCCGCCGAGGCGCTGGGCTATCTTGTAGCCGATGTTGCCCGACTGGATTTCGGGGAAGATGAAAGTGTTGGCGTAGCCTGCTACCTTGCTGCCGGGGAACTTGAGCTGGCCGACAACCGGGGAAACGGCCGCGTCAAACTGCATTTCGCCGTCAATGGCAAGCTCGGGTGCGGCTTCCTTGGCGATGGCCGTGGCGTTGCGCACGAGGTCAACGTTTGCGCCCTTGCCGGAGCCTTTGGTGGAGTAGGACAGCATTGCAACCTTCGGGTCAATGCCGAAAGCCTTGGCCGTGCCGGCAGTCGCCACGGCGACTTCGGCAAGCTGTGCGGCGGCAGAGAGGGTTACGTTGCCTTCCTTGTCGAGCTTATCTTCGTAGGAGATGTTGATAGCGCAGTCGCCCATGCAGAGCATTTCGCCCTCGCGCACGAGGATAAAGCAAGAGCTGACGAGGTTTGCGCCCTTCTTGGTTTTCACGAGCTGCAACGCGGGGCGGACGGTGTCCGCAGTGGAGTAGGTTGCGCCGCCGAGGAGCGCATCGGCCAAGCCCATCTTGACGAGCATCGTGCCGAAGTAGTTGCCTTTCATCAGGCTTGCGCGGCATTCGTCGGGGGACATCTTGCCCTTGCGAAGCTCCACCATGGTCTCCACCATAGCGTCCATGCCCTCGTAGGTGGCGGGGTCAAGGATTTCAAGCCCGTCTATGTCAAAGCCGCCCTTTGCGGCCTCGCCCTTAACAACATCAACGTTGCCAACGAGCACCGGCGTGAGGAATCCGTCCTTTTTTAAACGGGCGGCGGCCTCAAGAATACGGGCATCGTGACCCTCGGTGAATACTATCTTGCGGGGATTGGCTTTAAGTATCTCAATAAGATTTTCAAACATTTTTTTAGCCTCCACTAAAATTAAATATCCAACGTTTATAATCTACCACTACTTGCACCATTTTTCAAGCGCAGAGCGAAAGAAAACCGAATTTTTTATCTTGCCTGAACGCAAATTGCTTGAATGCGCGAAGTGAGATGTAATACTTGCAAACACTTTTTCCTTATGATAGAATTAATAATGACGCATAATGCGCAAAGTGATAGATGTATATAACTAAGTGTGTAAGCGTCACAAGCTCAGAGATAATAGACAATAAATTAGATGGGAGTAATGATATGGGAATCAATGATGTTATCAAAAGATCCGTGCTGGAGGGGTTTTCTACCGGCAATGTTGCAGTTTCTTCAATTATCGTAACGCTGGGGCTGGCCGTTGTTTTTGGCTTATACATATTCTTTATTTATCGTATTACGGCCAAAAGCGGTTTCTTCAGCAGAAACTTCAATATGTCTTTGGCCGTTTTGCCGGTTATTACTGCAGGTATTTTGCTCACTATGCAAAACAGCCTCGTAATCAGCCTCGGTATGGTCGGCGCGCTGTCAATAGTCAGATTTCGTAATGCGGTTAAAGATACTGCCGATTTGACTTTCCTTTTTTGGAGCATAAGCATAGGCATTATTCTCGGTGCACGTGAATTTGAGACAGCCTTTATTTTGAGCTTATTTATAACCGTTTTGGTGCTTGGTTTAGATAGATTGCCTAAGCTTCGCAATCCCTATTTACTTGTGGTTACGGGGACTTTAGAGCTTGAAGAATCCAAGCTTATTGAAGCGGTGAAACCGTTCGCTAAAAAGCTTGTTGTTCGCAGTCACAGCGTTTCTCAAAACGGAACGGAATATATTGTTGAGCTGCAAGTGAAAGAAGCGGATAAAATGGTCAATACGATTTCTCAACTGACTGGGGTTTCTTCGGTCAATTTGATGAGCCATGACGGAGAAGTCCGTTTCTGATACATAGCAATTCTATGAAATATCGTATAGAGAATAAATATATCGTGTCGGAAAGCGAGCTTGCGTTGCTGGAGAGACGATTGATGCCTATAATGGCTAAGGATGTTCATCAAACCGGAAAAAGCTATGAAATCAGAAGTCTCTATTTTGATGATTTTAATAACCGCTGTGTAGATGAAAATGAGGCGGGGGTTGATGAACGCAGGAAATATCGCATACGCATTTACTCCCCGGATGCTGCTACGGCGAAGCTGGAGATCAAAGAAAAAATCTCCAATAAAACGCGTAAAATCGTATGCCCGATTACGCGCGATGAAGCTTTGCAGCTTATGAACGGAGATTGTCCTGCTGTGCCGGACGAGAGAGCGCCGCTGAATCTTTTGCGGCTCAGTATGCGTTGCACATTTATGAAGCCCAAAGCCACGATTATATATGATCGGACGGCCTTTGTTTATCCCGAGGGTAATGTGCGCATTACCATAGACCGTAATATTAAGGCAAGCAGAGCGAAGGAAGCTCTGTTTGCGCAAGTACCCGCCGGTATGATTTCTGTTCTCCCGACAGGAATGCACGTGCTGGAAGTGAAATATGATGAATTTTTGCCTCAGTTTATTGCGCGGCAGATAGATACGGGAAAGCTTTGTCAAACCTCGTTCTCTAAGTATTATTTGGGATACATGGCTACACAGGGAGATTTTTTAACACAGTTTTAAGGGGTTACTATATGTGTACGATGGAAAAGACCCGCAAAACAGTATTTTATGTAGCTCTTGCTTTGATATGTATTATTGCAGGAGCGTGTGCGCTGGACTCTTTGCTTGTTGAGCGCTGTGTCGGAGTTCGCATTTTAAACGAAGAAATCCTTGGAAATGCCGTATACGAGTATGAAGATTACAGCAATTATATTCTGCTGAATAAAGAAAAAGCGGCAATAGATGTTGAAGAATCAAGAATATATGTTTCTTATAATGCCGAAACCGATTCCGGCAGCCTTAAAGTGTCAAACCCGTTCTGTGCAGTTTTCTTTGCAGAGGATGAGGCTTTTAATGATATGCCGAAAGCGATCGAGGAAGGTCATGCTTTCAAATTGCTTGTGATGAACGGCAAACGGCATTATATGTCGTATGATGTTATTTTTACAACGCTTCCGGTGATGCGTATGTATGTTGAAAATTACAGGGCTAGACTGGACGGACGAGATGAGGCAATGGGGACGATGACGTTGTGGAATGCGGATGATTCCGAAATGGGTAGTTATTCGACTTTCACGACTGATCTGTGCTGGCATATACGTGGCGGTTCAACTGCAGGACAAGTTAAGAAAAGCCTGAAGCTGTCTTTGTGCGATGCAAAAGGGCAAAACAAAAATGTATCTCTGTTGGGGTTAGGTTCGGATGACGACTGGATCCTTAATGCAATGACAATGGATGATACTAAGCTCAAAGAAAAATTTACGATGGATATTTGGAATCAGATATTTACGCAAAATGAGCAAAACAAGAAAATGTCTGCCGGAGAGTATGTTGAGCTGGTTTTGGACGGTAAGTATAACGGCTTGTATCTTCTCCAACGCAGGATTGACAGCAAGTATTTGGACATGGGGGAGAATGATATCCTCTTAAAAGGATATAGCAGTCGGCTTCGTGAAATCTTACAGGTAGCGTATGAAATAAAGACTTCTCCGTGGACACATGAACAGACATATGAATATTTAGAGAATATTAAATTCGGCCAGGATGCAAATATGATAAATATATCTAATTATATTGATGTAACTATAATCTTGCAATTTGGTTCAATGCCGGATAATGCCGGTTATAAAAATATGTTTTATTTACTTTCGGAGAACGATGGCATTCAGACCGTGACTTTAATTCCGTGGGATACGGATATGAGCTACGGAGTGACATGGAGCAGTGGTTTTGTCTATGATTATGACCATAGTTTAAATATGGCTGTGAGAAGAATGGAATATGAGAGCGTTAATGAAATCTATCCGAATTTAAATGATAGAGTAGCTGCGCGTTGGCAACAATTGCGCGAAGCGGGCTTTACGTATGATTGGCTAATGGAGCAGCTTTATGCGATTCAGAAAGAATTGCTTGAGAGTTGCGCGTTTGAAAGGGAACAAACCCTGTGGGGGAATAAATACGGCGAAGAAGACACATGGGGAGCTATGGAAAAGTACATAGAAGAACGGTTGGCTTGGCTGGATGCTTACTATGCAGCTTGAGTGATTTATAATACAGCAAAGAACAAAAACTAAAAGAGAAAGGCGGGGGAGCAATGCTTTCTTCGTTTCCCGAAACGCTTTCCGCGCTTCGCCGCGAGCGCGGCATCAGCCAGCGGCAGGCCGCGGCGGCCTTGGGCGTGTCGCAGGCGCTGTTGAGCCATTACGAAAACGGCGCGCGCGAGCCGGGGCTGATGTTTGTGCGCCGCGCGTGCGACTATTACGGTGTGACGGCGGATTATTTGCTGGGGCGCTGTGAAGAGCAAAACCCGGCCGCCTCTGCCGCCGCAAACGCGAGGGAGCTTATCCATGCCGTGCGCGGCTTGCTCGACTCTGCTGCCCCCAAGCTTGATAAATACCTACCCCATACGGAGGAAACCGCAGAATGATTGACCAAAAGCACATCAGAAACTTCTCCATTATCGCGCACATAGACCACGGCAAGTCCACCCTTTCCGACAGGCTTATTGAAAAGTGCAACGCCGTGGAGCAGCGCATAATGTCCGACCAGATTCTTGACAATATGGACTTGGAGCGTGAGCGTGGCATAACGATAAAAGCGCGCGCCGTGGGGCTGAACTACATTGCCGAGGACGGCGAGAGCTACACCCTCAACCTCATCGACACGCCGGGTCATGTTGACTTTAACTACGAGGTCAGCCGTTCGCTCGCCGCGTGTGAGGGCGCGGTGCTGATAGTGGACGCTTCACAAGGCGTAGAGGCGCAGACGCTTTCCAACACCTATCTTGCCCTTGACAACGACCTTGAAATTCTGCCTGTTATCAACAAAATCGACCTGCCCGCCGCCGACCCTCAGCGCGCCAAGGACGAGGTGGAGGAGATTATCGGCTTGCCCGCGCAGGACGCGCCCGAAATAAGCGCCAAAAACGGCGTGAACATAGACGCGGTGCTGGAGGACATAGTCAAAAACGTTCCCGCACCGAGCGGCGATGCCGCCGCGCCCTTAAAGGCTCTCATATTCGACAGCCAGTATGATAACTACAGGGGCGTTATCGTGTTTGTGCGCATGGTGGACGGCGTTATCCGCCGCGACAGCGAAATCCTGCTCATGAGCACCGGGGCAAAATACAAAATTGTCGAAGTCGGGCATATGCGCCCGATAGGGCTTGACCCCTGCGACGAGCTTGCCGCGGGCGATGTCGGCTACTTCACGGCCAGCATTAAGAATGTTGAAGATACCCGCGTGGGCGATACGGTTACGGAAGCTGCCCGCCCCACGGCAGAGCCTTTGCCCGGCTATCGCCCGGCGCGGCCTATGGTTTACTGCGGCATTTACACCGAGGACGGCTCAAAGTATCCGGATTTGCGCGACGCGCTTGAAAAGCTGAAGCTGAATGATGCGTCCCTCTCCTACGAGCCGGAAAGCTCCGTGGCGCTGGGGTTCGGGTTCCGCTGCGGCTTTTTGGGTATGCTCCATATGGAGATTATCCAAGAGCGCTTGGAGCGCGAATTTGACTTGGAGCTTGTAACAACGCTCCCCTCCGTCATTTACGAGGTTATTAAAACCGACGGCACTACCGTGATGGTGGATAACCCCCACAATTACCCCGACCCTGCTGTTATCGCCGAGGCGCGCGAGCCGTATGTAAAGGTGTCTATAATCACGCCGGAGGAGTATATCGGCAATATCATGCCCCTTTGCCAAGAGCGGCGGGGCGAATATAAGAACATGACCTATCTCGATTCCCGCCTTGTCGAGCTTCATTACGAAATGCCGCTCAACGAGATAATCTACGACTTTTTTGACACGCTCAAAGCCCGCACCAAGGGCTACGCCTCGCTCGATTACGAGCTGAGCGAGTATAAGCCGAGCGACCTTGTCAAAGTCGATATGCTCTTAAACGGCGACCAGGTGGACGCGCTGAGCCTTATTGCGCACCGCGAAAAGGCCTACGGCCGGGCTAGAAAGCTTTGCGAAAAGCTCAAGGACAATATCCCGCGTCAGCTCTTTGAAGTGCCCATCCAAGCGGCGATCGGCGGGCGCATCATCGCGCGCGAAACCGTCAAGGCCATGCGCAAGGACGTGCTTGCCAAGTGCTACGGCGGCGACATCACGC
>CAYRPD010000042.1:0-12716 GCA_964426095.1 uncultured Oscillospiraceae bacterium
CAAACTCAATGCGGGCGATTTCGTCCTCGGTCAGGTACTGCGGGAGCACCTTTTCAAGAATGGTGACGAAGTCGGTGTTCCACGCCCAAACGTAGAACTTCTCTGCGGATGCTGCTTCCTCGGCTGCGGGAGCTTCGGCGGCAGCGGGTTCTTCGGCAGGGGCGGCTTCCTCTGCGGGAGCGGCAGACTGGCCGCAGGCGCAAAGAGCGAACACCATGCAAAGGGCGAGAATCAGAGCTAATGCCTTTTTCATTTAGATATTCCTCCTAAATATTTTGTGATTTATTTTTTGACTGCAAAGCAGTTATCACCTTATTTGTTGATATCCGCAACGGATGAGCGTATGCGGATATGCCCGTTTACTATTACGCGGTCAAGGAGCGTGGTTTTCGGCCTTTCGATGAGGTCAACAAGCCCCTTTGCCGCAACGCGCCCAAGCTCGGCGGTATTTTGGCAATAGGTCGTAAGCTTGGGGCTGACAATATCGGCAAGGCCGATGCCGTCATAGCCTATGGCGGAAATATCGTCCGGCACGCGCAAGCCAAGCTCGTTTATCGCGTTCATGCCGCCGATATACGAATAATCGTCGGGGAAGAAAATGCAGGTCGGGCGCGGGTTAAGCGCCATAAGCTCACGTGTGACACGCGCGCAGCCCTCGGCATCGTGATAGCGGCTTTCGCGGATATATTCCTCCGAAACCGCGATACCCAGCTCATCGCAAGCGCGGTAAAAACCGGTGAGACGATTTTCCGTGACTGCGGTACGCTCGCCGTGGATGTAGGCAATGCGCCAATGCCCCATAGAGTAGGCATAGCGGACAAGCTCGCTCATGCCGTTTACGTTATCGGAAACCACCGCAAGGCGGTTATTAAAGATATGGTCAATCGTCACTACCGGAAGCTCGGACGCGACAAGCTCCTGCACCTGAGGGTCGTTAAAATCAACGGAAGCGATTATAACGCCGTCCACGCCCCTATATAAGCAGTGCTGCAAATAGCTTGATGCGCGTCTGCCGATGTTCTTATTTATAAAAGTAACATCGTAGCCCTGCGCCTCGGCCTCAACCTTGAGAGAATCGAGCACGGCGGAGAAATATTCGTGCGCAAGGCCGCTGCTCTGCTCGTCAACAAAGAGTATGCCGATATTATAGGTGCGATTCGTTTTTAATGCGCGCGCGGCGGAGTTAGTCATGTAGCCGAGCTCATCGGCCATGCGCGCGATGCGCTCGCGCGTCTCCTCGCCGATATCCGGCTGCCCGTTGAGCGCCTTGCTCACCGTGGCAATCGACACGCCGCAACGCTGTGCAATTTCTTTCATTGAAACCATGTAAACTCTTTTCTCCGTTTCGTGACTTAACCGTTTAAGCAAGTCTAAAATATCGCATTTTGCAGGAAAAAGCAAGCGTTTGTTTTCAAAAAATACGGCTCGTTCCGCATTTTTGGAACAACTGCACAGAATTGCTACGAAAATTTGTTTATCATGCTACAAAGAAATTTTCGTAGATTTTCGTAACATCGAAAATGTTGCACAAAATATAGTGCTCGATTTTGAACACAATCGCCAAATTGCGTTTTTTCGCACAAAAAGCTATTGCATTTAGGAAGAAAATCATATATTGTTTACTGGTATGAAAAAATGCTTAAACGATTTCGGCGCGTTGACGCAGACAATAAATGCTTAGCTTATTCGGAGGTAGTTCCATGCAGTACGGACATTTTGACGATGCCGCAAAGGAATATGTTATTGACACCCCGCGCACTCCCCTGCCGTGGATTAACTATCTCGGCAGTGATGATTTCTTCACGATAATCTCCAACACTGCGGGCGGGTACAGCTTTTATAAGGACGCTCGCTTGCGCCGCCTGACGCGCTATCGCTATAACGCAAGCCCCTTAGACGCTGACGGCTTTCACATTTACGTAAAGGACGGAGAGAGCGTTTGGAACATCGGCTGGCAGCCGACACAGACGGAGCTTGACTTCTTCCGCTGCCGCCACGGGCTTGGCTACACCGTTATAGAAAGCACAAAGAACGGCGTTCGCGCAAAGCAGGAGATGTTTGTGCCGCGCGGGGATAACTGCCTTTTGATGCGCGTGACGGTGAAAAACGAAAGCGGAGAAAAGAAAGCGCTGAAGCTTTTTAACTACGTTGAATTTTGCCTTTGGGACGCGATGGACGATTCTTCAAACTTCCAGCGCAACTATTCCATAGGCGAGGTTGAGGTTACGCCGAGGGCGATTTACCACAAGACCGAGTACCGCGAGAGAAGAGACCACTACGCCGTTTTGTGGGCAAACCGCGACTATGACGGCTTTGACACCGCGCGCGATGCCTTTCTCGGCGTATACGGTGCGCCCGCAATGCCCGAAAGCATAATGCGCGGGCATTGCACCGGCAGCATTGCGCACGGCTGGGCACCCGTGGGGGCAATGGAATTTGATATTGAGCTTAATGACGGCGAAGAAGATACGCTCATCTTCGGCTTAGGCTACATAGAAAACACACAGGCCGAGAAGTTCACCGCGCCCGGTATTATAAACAAAGGCAAGGCCGAGGCCATGCAGAGCCGTTATGCGGAATCTTTGCGCTTTGACGCGGCCTTTGCCGCGTTGGGTGAGTTTTGGAGCGGGCTTTTAAGCGGATTTAATATGTGCTCGGACGACGCTAAGCTTGAGCGCATGGTGAACACTTGGAATCAGTACCAGTGCATGGTGACCTTCAACATGAGCCGCTCGGCAAGCTATTTTGAAAGCGGCATGGGACGCGGAATGGGCTTTCGCGATTCATGCCAAGATCTCTTAGGCTTTGTGCACATGATACCCGAACGCGCAAGAGAGCGCATACTGGATATCGCCGCTACGCAATTCCCTGACGGCAGCGCATACCACCAGTATCAACCGCTCACAAAAAAAGGCAATCTCGCCGTAGGCAGCGGCTTTAACGATGACCCGCTCTGGCTTATCGCAGGTGTGGACGCGTATCTGCGCGAAACGGGCGATTGGAGCATACTGCGAGAGCAAGTCCCGTTTGATAATGATGCTACCCTCGCCCAGCCCCTTATGGAGCATCTACGCCGCAGCTTTAACTATATCCCGGCACACCTCGGCCCGCACAACCTGCCGCTTATAGGCCGCGCCGACTGGAACGACTGCTTAAACCTCAACTGCTTTTCCGCGCACCCCGGCGAAAGCTTTCAAACCACGGGGCCGAATGACGGCCCTGTTGCGGAGAGCGTATTCATCGCAGGAATGTTCGTGAAATACGGGCGGGCATATGCCGATATCTGCCGCCACATAGGGCTGGATGCCGAGGCAGCGAAGTGCCAAAAAGCAATAGACGAAATGGAAAAGGCTGTGCTGAGCGCAGGCTGGGACGGCAAATGGTTTATCCGCGCTTATGACGCGTTCGGCGCGCCCGTAGGCAGCCGCGAATGCGACGAGGGGCAGATATTCATTGAGCCGCAGGGTATGTGCGTTATGGCGGGCATAGGCCGCGAGACGGGCGAAAGCGAGCTGGCGCTGAAAAGCGTTAAGGAGCGGCTGGATACGGAGTTCGGGATAGTGCTTCTTCAACCGGCATACACCTCATATCACCTCAATCTCGGCGAGATAACGAGCTATCCCCCGGGGTATAAGGAGAATGCGGGCATATTCTGCCACAATAACCCGTGGATAACCTGCGCGGAAACGGAGCTTGGTCACGGCGACAGAGCCTTTGAGGTCTATTCCAAGACTTCCCCCGCCTACACCGAGGATAAAAGCGACATTCACCGCACCGAGCCGTATGTTTACAGTCAAATGATAGCCGGAAAGGACGCAAGCGCGTTCGGCGAAGCTAAAAACAGCTGGCTGACGGGTACGGCGGCATGGTCATTTGTCAGTGTGAGCCAAGCGATACTCGGCATAAAACCGACATTTGACGGGCTTATGATTGACCCGTGTATCCCCTCTTCAATGCGCACTTACTCTGTGACGCGGCGCTATCGCGGGGCAACGTACAAAATCCGCGTTGAAAACCCGGACGGCGTACAGCACGGGGTAAAAGCGCTCACCGTAAACGGCGAAGCTCTCACCTCTTGCGTAATCCCCGTGGCCGAGGCCGGGCAAACCGTAGAAGTTTGCGCCGTAATGGGCTGATTAATTCAATAGACAAGCCAAAACCGCATCGGTTCAAGCCGATGCGGTTTTAATATTGCGGTATTAGGTTTATTTCAGCGCCGCGCCGTCGGAAAAGGCGTTGCCGACACGCTCGCCGAGGACATAGTAGCCGTAGCCCATGCCGTCATAGGTGATGGGGCGAAGCTTCATGGGGTCGATGTTGCCATCGGTCAAAATGCATTCATCGGCGGAGACGTTCACGATTTCACCCACAAGGCGGCAGGTGGCCTTATCGTAGCTTTTAAGGCGGCATTCAACCGTGAGCGGAAGCTCCTTGATAATAGGCGCGTCAACAAGCTCGCTCTTTTCCGTGTGGAAGCCCGCTCGGGAGAGCTTATTGGGAACATCACTGCCGGATACAATACCGATATAGTCGCAGGGAACCATCTGCTCCAGCGTTGCCATGCTGACGGTGAACGCCTTTTTGGCAAGGACGTTTTCAACCGTTTTATGCTCGGCGCTTATGCACATGGAAAGCTCGTCCGCTTCGCTTATCCCGCCCCACGCGGCTACCATTGCATTGGGCGTATTGTCGGCATCATATGTGCCGAGGACAAAAACGGGCTGGGGGTAAATAAGCGGCTTTACTCCGAAACTTTTTCTCATTTTTTCATTCTCCTTTTGGTTTTGATAATTAATTATATATTGTGCTATGGTTTTTTACCAGCTTTTCTTTTCCTTGGTGCAGTCGTTATTCTTTTTCCGCTCCTCCACCATTTTCACAAACCATTCCACCATGCCCGGCTCTCTGTGCGAGAAGAAGGAGCTTTCGCTCTTATCAAGCGAAGCGATTAAGGCCATATCCTCATCCGTCAAGGCAAAATCGAAGATGTTGAAGTTTTCTTCCATGCGGTCACGGTGAACGGTCTTAGGAATGGCGACAACGCCGCGCTGCATATGCCAGCGGAGAATTACCTGCGCGGTGGTTTTGCCGTACTTATCGCCGATTGCGCGAAGCTCCGGGAGATTGAACATATCACCCCGTCCCTCGGCCAAGGGTGCCCAAGCCTCGGTTTGAACGGCATATTTTTCATGCCAGGGCTTTGCGGCAAGCTGCTGATTATGCGGGTGGCACTCAACTTGGTTTACCATGGGCTTTATGCGCGCAAAGGACGCTATATCCACCATGCGGTCAGGGTAAAAGTTCGCCACACCTATGGCGCGGAGCTTGCCCTCATCGTAAAGCTCTTCCAGCGCTCGGTACGCCCCGTACACATCGCTGAACGGCTGATGCAAAAGGCATAAGTCAAGATAATCCGTTTTAAGCTTGCGCATGGATTCCAACACGGACGCGCGCGTCTGCTCATATCCGTAATGCTCTATCCAAACCTTTGTAGTGAGGAATATATCCTCACGCGCAACACCGCTTTTTTCGATTGCGCTGCCTACTTCCTCTTCGTTGAAGTAAGACTGCGCCGTGTCAATAAGACGATAGCCGACATTGAGCGCATTGAGCACACAGCTTTCACACTCTGCTTTCGGTATCTGATACACGCCGTAGCCCAGCTGCGGCATTTTCACGCCGTTATAAAGCGTTACTTCATACATAAGATATCCCCCTTTTCTTGCTTTGTTAACATCCGTATGGTACTATAGCAATGTTCAAGGTGATTATAAAACTTAAAGTTAACTTTAAGTCAAGAGCCTTGGGGAAATATTTTTTAATAGGGTGAAATTATGCTGTACACCGTGGGAGAAATGGCAAAGCGCTTAGGCGTGAGCTCATCGACACTGAGATATTACGACCAAGAGGGGCTTTTGCCGTTTGTGGAGCGCTCCTCGGGCGGAATAAGAATGTTCAAGGAAAGCGACTACGAGTGGCTTAAAATAATAGAATGCCTAAAGAAAACGGGTATGCCGCTGAAGGACATACGCGGCTTTGTCCTCATGGCGATAGCGGGCGATGAAACGATAAATGCGCGCTTGGAGCTAATAATAAAGCAGCAAGCGGCGGTAAAAAAGCAGATTGAAGAGCTTCAAGAAACGCTCGCCACGCTTGATTTTAAGCGCTGGTACTACGAAACGGCGAAGAGCGCCGGTACAACGGATGTGCCGCGCAGCATGGCGCTTGAGGATATCCCGGAACAATATCGCGAGACACGAAAGGCGCTTCGCGGCGAGTAATTAACACGAAAGTGCTTATTTATACTAATACTTTTTTAAGATTTTGCAGTATAATATTCTTTATTCATACAACACGAGGCTGAGTTAACATGGGTCTTTCCGCAAAGCTGATTAGAGCACAATTGAATTTCTTCAAGCCCTTTGTTGAGGGCTGTTCGCTGGAAACCACGCGCAAGGGGCAGGATAAGCTCGGCGAGCTTATGGAAGCTGTGCATAGGCACGATGTAACGGTGCAGGAGCACAATTTTGAAAGCTTTGAGGGCGCGTGGGTAATGCCGAAAGAGGAGCAGCGTTCGGGCGTTATACTGTATTTGCACGGCGGGGGCTACACCTGCGGCGATATAGAATACGCCAAGGGCTTTGCTTCCACGCTCGCTTCCGAGTGCGGCGTGAGGGTATTCTGCGCGGCGTACCGCCTCGCGCCCGAAACGCGCTTTCCCGGCGCATTGGACGATGCAGAAGAGAGCTATCGCTATCTTCTCTCCAAGGGCTTTGACGCACAGCAGATTTGCCTTTGCGGCGAGAGCGCCGGTGGCGGGCTTATATACGCGCTGTGTCTGCGCCTTAAGGCAAAGTCGCTCCCGCTCCCGTGCGGGATAATCGCGATTTCCCCGTGGGTGGACTTGACCGCGACGAGCGAATCCTATGAATATAACCGCGAAAATGACCCCTCGCTGTCCGAGGAGCTTTTGAAATTCTACGCCGATTGCTATACGGACGATGTTCGCAATCCCGAGGTCTCCCCGCTCTTTGGGGAGCTTGAGGGCTTGCCGGAGTCGCTTATATTCGCGGGCGGGGATGAAATACTGCTGGACGATACGAAGAATATGCACGAAAAACTGATTTCCGCGGGGTGCAAAAGCTCACTTATCATCGCGCCCGAGCGCTGGCACGCATATGTGCTCTACGGGCTTAAAGAAAACGCCGAGGATTTTGACACTATACGCCGCTTTCTCTCGCGCGTGCTGGATAAGTCGGGCAAACCCCAATGGCTGCGGCTTGATAACGCCGCGAAAATCTACCCCGCCGCATTAAGGCGCAATTGGAGCAACGTTTTTCGCCTTTCAGCAACGCTTACAAAACCTATCGACCGCGAGGTACTGCGCGCGGCGCTGAATGTGACAATAAGGCGCTTTCCCTCTATCGCCGTGCGGCTTCGCAAGGGCGCATTTTGGTTCTACCTAGAGCGCGTACCCGAAGCGCCGCAGATATTGGACGAGAAAAGCTGGCCGCTGGCACATATGTCATACGCGGAGATGAAAAAATGCGCTTTTCGCGTGGTGGTATATGATAAGCGCATAGCCGTGGAGCTTTTTCACGCGCTGACGGACGGCACAGGCGGCATGATATTTTTAAAAACCCTGCTGGCCGAGTATATAACGCAAAAATACTCCGTGACCGTGCCGAACACCGAGGGGGTACTCTGCCGCATGGACGAGCCTACCGCGCAGGAGCTTGAGGACTGCTTTTTGCAAAATGCCGGCACTGTCGCGGCGAGCCGCCGCGAGGCTACGGCCTACAAGCTCACGGGCGAAAAAGAGCCGGACGGGTTCGTACACCTCACAACCTTTATGCTCGACACCGAGAGCGTGAAAGACTGCGCGCGCGAGCATAACGCCACCGTCACAGAGTTTTTGACCGCCGCCATGATGCAGGCGATACTGCGTTTGCAGAAAGAAAAGGTTCGCTGTGTGAACAGGCGAAAGCCCGTAAAGGTGCTTGTACCCGTAAATCTTCGCACGCTTTTCCCCTGCAATACTCTGCGCAATTTTGCCCTTTTCATCACACCCGAAATTGACCCCAAGCTGGGTGACTACAGCTTTGACGAAATATGCTCGGCTGTTCACCACCGCATAGGCATGGATAACACGCAAAAGCAAATGGGCATGAAGATTGCAAGCAACGTAAACAGCGAGCTTTCGCCTATTCTGAAAGTGATGCCGCTGTTTGTGAAAAACGCCGCAATGAAAGCCGTGTTTGACACCGTGGGCGAGAGGAAATCCTGCCTTTGTATGTCAAACCTCGGCGCAGTGAATCTGCCGGAAGAAATGAGCCGATATGTAGAGCGCATGGATTTTATAATAGGTGTGCCGAGTGCGAGCGCTTATAACTGCGCACTTTTGAGCTACGGCGGGACGACTTATATAAACCTCATCCGAAACATCATCACGCCGGAGCTTGAAAGAGAGTTTTACGGCGTACTGCGCGAGCTGGGACTGCACGTGAAAGTTGAAAGCAACCAACGGTAAATAACAAAGGAGAAATAAGCTATGTATTGCATAAAATGCGGAGTTGAGCTTGCCGAGAGCGAGAAAAAATGCCCGCTTTGCGGCACGGTGGTGTTTAACCCGGAGCTGCCGAGGCCGGACGGCGCGCCCCCCTACCCCGTTTTCACGGGCGAGGGCGTGGACAACGTGAACCGTTCGGGGCTGATGTTCGTGCTGACTATGCTGTTTTTACTGCCGATCGTGGTGGTACTTTTATGTGATTGGCAGATAAACGGCGCTATTGTTTGGTCGGGCTACGTTGTGGGGGCGGTACTGTTTTTGTATGTAGCGGTTCTTTTGCCGCTGTGGTTTGATAAGCCGAACCCCGTTATATTCATCCCGACGGATTTCGCCGCGGCGGCGCTTTACCTTTTGTACATCAACCTCGCCACCGGCGGGCACTGGTTTTTATCCTTTGCACTGCCTGTATGCGCGGGCGCTTGCGCCGTGATAACTGGCGCGGCGGCGCTGTTGAGATACCTACGGCGCGGGTACTTTTTCATCTTCGGCGGGATGTTCGTGCTGATAGGGCTTTACAATGTGCTGATAGAGTTTCTCTTGAACGTAACCTTTTCTCTGCACGAGGGCTTTATATGGTCTATCTACCCCTTGGCCGTGTGCGTACTGCTGGGGATTACCCTAATCGTAATCGGGTGCAGCGGGGAGCTTCAAAAGTCCCTGCACAAGAAGTTCTTCATCTGATTTTTGCCGATTTATAGATGGATTTTCCTATATTTATGTATGCAAAATGCTTGCATCGCACAAATCGCAAGCTTTTGCGCACTCTCCGCTCTTTCAATTGCAATTAATTCTGCGTATAATAGGGGCAGATTAGGAAACGTGCAACCAATCCCAAGGAGGTAAAAACCATGAAAAAGTTGCTCTCTTGTATGCTGATAGGCGCAATTGTGCTTTGCTGTGCCGCTTGCGGTGCAACGAGCGCACCCGCGACGAACGACGCTTCCTCTGTCGCGGCTTCGTCCGGCTCTTCCGTTCCCGTTGAGGACGGTATTTTGAGAGTTGCGGCGCTTTACGACATAAGCACGATGGACGTTGCGCAGACAACGGACAATTACATGGTTCCCATGAATATATTCGACCGTCTTTTTGAATCCCGCGTTCAAGCGGACAGCAGCACCGCGATAGTGCCGAGCCTTTGCGAAAGCTACAGCGTGAGCGAGGACGGCTTGACCTATTCTTTCGTTCTTCGCGAGGGGATAGTGTTCTCCAACGGCAGCGCGCTCACCGCGTCCGATGTGCAGTACAGCTTTGAACGCCTTTTGACGGCGGGCGGCGTGAATGACGATGTGCCGCTTGAGGTTTTGGGCGGCGCGGCTTTGCAAAACGGCGAGAGCGACACGCTTGAGGGCTTCAAGGTTACGGACGACTTGCATTTTGACATTACCCTTGCCGCCGCGAACGCCGGTTTTATCGCCGAGCTTACAGGGCCTGCAATGTCGATAGTCGATAAGGAAACGACCGAGAGCGCCGCAAACTTCGGCCTTGACTGCGCCGACACGATAGGCACAGGGCCGTACACCGTGACGGAGTGGGTTGTGAACGACCACTACACACTTGAGTATAACGACAAATACTGGGGCGATGAGCCGAGCGTGAAAAAGGTTGTTGTCTCCATTATCCCCGATTCCTCTACGCAAAACCTCATGTACCAAAACGGCGAGCTGGATATAATCGACCTTGAATCGCTCGATTCAAGCATAGTGGACGCAACGTACAAAACCCTCTATGCCGACAAAATAGTCGTCAGCTCCCGCGTAGGGCTTACATACTTTGCGCTTAACGCAAACAATGAATATCTTTCCGATGTAAATGTCCGTCGCGCGTTGCAAGCGGCGATAGATGCCGAGGCGATAGTAGCTTCTATCTACGGCGGGGACGCGATAGTGGAAAACGGGATTATCCCGCAGGGCGTTTGGGGCTTTAATGCTTCCCTCTCCCGCCCGGCATATGACCCCGAGGCTGCCAAGGCGATTTTGACCGAGTCGGGCTACAGCGAGGGCGAAATCCACTTTGAGCTTGCTATGGATTCCTCGGCTTCGGGCAACACCCAGCTTGTTTACCAAGTCATCCAGCAGCAGCTTCAGGCAATCGGCATTACCGCCGAAATCAAGAGCTATGATGAATCGTCTTGGCTTGATTTGCGCAAGTCCGGCGAAATGGATTCCTTTATCGCCAACTGGACAATGGACTACAACGACCCGGCGAATATAATGTACACCTTCTTCGGTTCGCCCGAAAAAACCGCAATACGCAGTCTCAACTACGCAGATGAAGCGGTTATGGCGCGCGTGGCGGCGGCTTCCGGGATAACGGACGATGCAGAGCGCATGGCCGAGTATCAGGCGCTTGAAGAGAAGATAGTCGTTGAGGACGCGGCATGGGTTCCGCTTCTGGGCAACACGCATCTTTTCGCCATCGGCGAGCGCGTAGAAAGCTTTGTCCCCTACTGGGCGGGCTTCAGCAACTTCTACGCCGCCGATGTGACGCTGAAATAACAACATAGACACAACAACGCAACGGGGACGCTCATATTACGAGCGTCCGCCTTGCGCGTTTTGAGCATTTATCCGAAATGGGGTGAATCCGTGGCAAAAAACATACTGAGCCGCGTTTTACAGGCCGCAATTGTCATGCTGGGCGTTGCGCTTTTGATTTTTATTCTTTTGCGCATTGTCCCCGGCGATGCCATTACAACAATGATGGGCGAGCACGCAAAGGCAGAGACGATAGAGCGCATGACGAAGGAGCTTGGGCTGGATCAGCCTATTATCGCTCAGTTTGGCCGCTACATTATCGGCGCGCTGAAAGGCGATTTCGGCACGAGCTATTCCCTTAACCGCAGTGTTTCCGAGCTTATCGGCACGGCCTTTCCCAACACGCTGCGCCTTGCCCTCGCGGCGGCGCTGGTGGCATGGGTGACGGGGATAATCTGCGGAATCATTGCGGCAGTGAAGAAAAACGGCATACTCGACCATTTATTTATGGGCGTATCGCTTTTGGGCGTGTCCGTGCCGGTATTCATGGCGGCGATGGTACTGCAATATTTCCTTGCGTATAAGCTCAAATGGGTGCCGATTTCGGGCGTGGATAGCTGGAAAGGCTATATTCTCCCCGCAATTGCCCTCGGCTGGAACAGCGCCGGAAGCATTGCGCGCCTTACGCGCTCCACGCTTTTAGAGGTCATGCAGGAAGATTACATCGACACTGCCCGCGCCAAGGGGCGGCGGCAGCTCGGCGTAATCACCGTTCACGCGCTGAGAAATGCGCTTTTGCCCGTTATCACGATGATGGCGGTACAGCTCTCCTCGCTTCTTTCGGGCGCGGTTATATGCGAAACGGTATTCTCCATAAACGGCATAGGGCGGCTTTTGGTGCAGGCAATTGAGGGGCGCGATATCCCGCTTTTGCAAGGGACGATTCTTTTCTCCACGCTGCTTGTTATCCTCGGCAACCTCGCGGCGGATTGCCTATATACCCTGCTCGATCCGCGCATAAGCAAGGAGGTGTGAGCGCATGAAAAAAGACCTTACTATGGACGAAGCCCTGCGCTCCCAGCTCGGCGAAGCCGAAACCTTTTCCTCTACGCTAAAGCGCCTGTGGCGCGAAAATAAGCTTGCCGTAGCTTCGGCGGGTATTATTCTGCTCTTTATCCTCGCGGCGATATTCGCTCCGCTTCTCACGCCCTACAGCTTTGACGAAATGGATTTACTAAACCGCCTCGCTTCCCCCTCGCGCGAGCACCTATTGGGTACGGACGAGGCCGGGCGCGACGTGCTAACGCGTATGTTGTACGGTGCACGCATATCCTTGCTTGTCGGCATAGTGCCGACGGTGATTTCCATGCTCGTGGGCGCGGTGCTCGGCATAATCGCGGGGTATAACGGCGGGAAAACGGACGCAGTTATAATGCGCCTTGCGGACATTATGCTGGCCTTTCCCTCGATGTTTCTCGCTATGGTTATAATGTACACTCTCGGTGACGGGATGATTAACATTTTTCTCGCCCTCGCCCTTGTAAACTGGGCGAGCGTGGCACGCATTGTGCGCGCGGAGACCTTGAAGCTTCGCGAAACGGAATTTGTGGAAGCGGCACGGTCGATAGGCGTTAAAAAGCTAACTATAATGCTAAGGCACATTCTCCCTAACT
>CAYRPD010000043.1:0-12448 GCA_964426095.1 uncultured Oscillospiraceae bacterium
CCGTAGCAGGCTCTACCCACGTTGACAAGCGCAAGGGCAGAGGCCACGCCACCGGCAACGGCAAGACTGCCGGCCGCGGCCACAAGGGTCAGAAGGCTCGCTCCGGCGGCGGCGTCCGCATCGGATTTGAAGGCGGCCAGATGCCCCTTGCCCGCCGTATCCCCAAGAGAGGCTTCAACAACATCTTCGCAAAGCCCCTGGAGTCCGTCAATGTTTCCGTGCTCGACAAGTTCGACGACGGCGCAGTTGTGGACGCACAGGCGCTGCTGGATGCCGGCATTCTCTCCAAGTGCAAGTACGGCGTTAAGATTCTCGGCAACGGCGAGATCACCAAGAAGCTGACTGTAAAGGCTGCTGCTTTCTCCGAAACCGCAAAAGAGAAGATCGAGGCGGCCGGCGGAAAGGCAGAGGTGGTATAAGTGCTTCAGACACTGCGTAATGCATGGAAGATTGAAGAGCTTCGCAAGAAAATCCTCTTCACTCTGCTTATAATCCTGCTTTATCGTCTCGGCAACTCCATCCCTGTTCCCTACGTCAACGTAGCGGCTCTTCAGCAATACTTCACCTATATGCAGAACACTGTTATGGGTCTGCTGGATGTTATGTCCGGCGGCGCGTTCTCAAGCGCGACCATCTTTGCTCTGTCTATCCAGCCCTATATCAACGCCTCCATTATCATTCAGCTTTTGTGCATTGCAATTCCCGCACTTGAGCGCTTGAGCAAAGAGGGCGGCGAAGAGGGCAAGAAGAAGATAGCTGCCATCACGCGTTACTCCACCGTGGCTATCGGTCTTCTCCAAGGCTTTGCGTACTTCATGCTGATAAAGAACAACGGTATTCTCAATGCTGAAGCCCAGGGCAGCGTTTGGGCGGCAATCGTCATCATCTTGACCTTTACCTCCGGCTCCGCTCTTATCATGTGGCTCGGCGAGCAGATCACCGAACACGGCATCGGCAACGGCATCTCCATGATACTCTTTGCCTCTATCATCTCCCGCTTCCCCACGAGCATCATCTCCACCGTTCGCAACTGCATCACCGGCAGCCTCCGGTGGTGGGTCGCGGTACTGATGTACCTGGGTGCTGTGGCACTGATAGTGCTGATAGTATACGTCAACGATGCAGAACGCCGCATCCCCGTGCAGTACGCCAAGAGAGTCGTCGGACGCAAGATGTACGGCGGCCAGAGCACCCATCTGCCCATGAAGGTGAACATGTCCGGCGTCATGCCCATAATCTTCGCCCAGTCCATCGCCTCCCTGCCCGCGACCATCGCGGCCTTCACCGGGAGCAGCACGGACAGCTGGTTTATGCGCGCATTCGACACCAGCTCCATCACCTACGCAATTATCTACTTCCTGTTGATAATCTTCTTTGCTTACTTCTACTCCACGATACAGTTCAATCCCATTGAAGTAGCAAACAACCTCAAGAAAAACGGCGGCTATATCCCCGGCTTCCGTCCGGGCAAGCCCACCAGTGAGTTCATTCAGAGAGTTCTCAACAAGATTACCCTCTTCGGTGCAATTTATCTGGGCATAATCGCCGTGGTACCTATCCTCGTATCTCACTTCAGCACCAGCGCTTCCCTCACCGGGCTTTCTCTCGGCGGCACTTCGATCATCATCGTGGTCGGCGTTGCACTTGAGACCGTCCGCACTCTTGAGGGCGAGCTTCTGATGCGCAACTACAAGGGCTTCCTGTCCTGATAGGAGAAACGCTATGAGGCTTATACTTTTGGGCGCTCCGGGCGCAGGCAAAGGTACTCAGGCAGAGATACTAAGCAGGAAACTCAGCGTACCGACAATTTCCACAGGCAACATCCTGCGGGCTGCCATCAAGGATGGCACGCCCGTGGGGCTCAAGGCCGAAGCGTACATCAACGCCGGGCAGCTTGTTCCCGATGAGGTCATTATCGGCATCATCAAGGAACGCCTTGCCAAGCCCGATTGCGCAAACGGTTATATCCTTGACGGCGTACCGCGCACCATTCCCCAAGCCGAGGCTATGGAGAGCATGGGCGTTGAAATCGACTGCGCGCTCTCTATCGAGGTAGAGGACGAGGTTATAGTCGAGCGTATGTCAGGCCGCCGTACCTGCCGCGATTGCAGCGCCACGTTCCACGTCGTATCCAACCCCCCGAAAAAAGAGGGTGTGTGCGATTTGTGCGGCGGGGAGCTGACCGTGCGCAAGGACGACGCGGCGGAAACCGTCAGAGCGCGCCTTGAGACCTTCCACAGAGACACAGAGCCGCTCAAAGCCTTCTACGAGGCAAGGGGCAAGCTCAAATCCGTGGAAAACCGGCCTAGCATTGAGGCTACTACAGCCGCAATAGTTGAGAAACTGGGGCTTTAATATGTCGGATCGAATTTATATTAAATCCCCGCATGAGCTGGAGCTGATGCGTCAGGCGGGAAAGATAACCGCAGGTGCGCGCAGCATTGCGCGCCAGGCTATCGCAGACGGCATGACGACAAAGCAGATAGACAAGTGCGTACATGAGTTCATTGTGAAATCGGGCGCGAAGCCGACCTTTTTGGGTTACGGCGGCTTTCCGGCCAGCGCCTGCATCTCCGTAAATGACGAAGTGATACACGGCATTCCCGGCAAGCGCGTTATCCGCAACGGTGACATTGTTTCCGTTGACGTGGGCGCAACGTACAAAGGCTTTGTCGGCGACTGCGCGGGCACTTACGCGTGCGGCGAGATCAGCGAGGAGGCCAAAAAGCTCATCGAAGTGACGAGACAGGCTTTCTTCGAGGGCATCAAGTTTGCGCGCGTGGGCTATCGCATCTCCGATATAGGCGCGGCCATTCAAGACTACGCCGAAAGCCACGGTTACGGCGTTGTGCGCGATTACGTGGGGCACGGCGTGGGGCACGTGATGCACGAAGCTCCCGAAGTGCCGAACTACCGCGCCGGACGCAGACCCGACCCGAGACTTGTAAAGGGCATGACGATCGCCGTCGAGCCGATGATTAACATCGGCGGGTACGACGTGAAGGTGCTTTCAAATGAGTGGACGGTTGTAACCGTTGACGGGACGCTCTCGGCACACTACGAGAACACCATCGCCATCACCGACGGAGAAGCGGAGATACTCACGATGGCAGAGGACATCTAAAAACCGACTTTGGAGGAAAATTTACTTTGGCAAAAGACGATGTAATAGAACTCGAGGGCACGGTGGTTGAATCCCTGCCCAACACCATGTTCCAGGTGGATATCGGCAACGGTCACATCATACTGGCGCATATTTCAGGCAAGCTCAGGATGAACTTTATCAGGATTCTTCCCGGCGATAAGGTCACGGTGCAGATGTCGCCCTACGACGTCACCCGCGGCAGAATCGTTTGGAGAAGCAAATAGGAGGTAATACAATGAAAGTCAGACCTTCCGTTAAGCCCATGTGCGAAAAGTGCAAGATAATCAAGCGCAAGGGTAAGGTCATGGTTATTTGCGAAAACCCCAAGCACAAGCAGCGCCAGGGCTGATCGCAAGCTAACCCCCACGGGGCGTTAAGCCCCGCCCAAAATAAGAGACAAGGTAAAAAGCCTGTCCGAATAAACACCCCGCATTGGGACGAGGACTCCCTCCGGCGGGATCAAGTCCCCGCTCTTTGTAAATGCGGAAACAATTATCGAAAGGATGATCGTATAATATGGCACGTATAGCCGGCGTTGACCTGCCCAAGGACAAGAGAATAGAGATCGGTCTCACTTATGTCTACGGTATCGGCAGAACCAGCGCAACCAAGATTCTTGAAAAAACCGGTATCAACCCCGACACCAGAGTTAAGGACCTCACCGAAGAGGAAGAGTCCAAGCTTCGTGAGTGCATCGACCACGACTATATAGTCGAGGGCGACCTGCGCCGTCAGACCGCGCTTGACATCAAGCGCCTGACCGAAATCGGCTGCTATCGCGGACTGCGCCATCGTCGCGGCCTGCCCGTTCGCGGCCAGAGAAGCAAGACCAATGCCCGCACTCGCAAAGGTCCCAAACGCACCATCGCAAATAAGAAGAAGTAAGGAGGGATATGAATTATGGCTGCTAACACCAAGAAAAAGGTCAGAACCCGCAGAAGAGAGCGCAAGAACATTGAAAAGGGTCAGGTTCATATCAGCTCTTCCTTCAACAACACCATGGTTACCATCACCGACACTCAGGGCAACGCAATCTCCTGGGCATCCGCCGGTGGCCTCGGTTTCCGTGGCAGCAAGAAGTCTACCCCCTTTGCCGCTCAGACCGCAGCAGAGACTGCCGCAAAGGCAGCTATGGAGCACGGTTTGAAGACCGTCGAAGTGTTTGTTAAGGGTCCCGGCTCGGGCCGCGAGGCCGCAATCCGCGCCCTGCAAACCGCAGGTCTCGAAGTGACGATGATCAAGGACGTTACCCCCATTCCTCACAATGGCTGCCGTCCTCCGAAACGTCGCCGCGTCTAATTGAAGGAGGGTACAGATAATGGCAAAGAATACACAGCCTGTTGTAAAGCGTGCAAAGGCTCTCGGTGTTACCCCGGCTTCCCTCGGCTACACCGGCAAGAGCAAGATTGACACCATCCGCAACCCCAAGGCTCAGGTCCGCAAAAAGCAGAGCGAGTACGGGCTGCAGCTCAACGAAAAGCAGAAGGTTAAGTTCATATACGGCGTGCTGGAAAAGCAGTTCCGCCTTTACTATGAGCGCGCCGAGAAGATGCCCGGCATCACCGGCGAAAACCTGCTCGCTATCCTTGAGCAGCGCCTTGACAACGTCGTGTTCCGTCTCGGCTTCGGCATGACCCGCCGCGAGGCTCGTCAGCTCGTCAACCACGGCCACATCACCGTCAACGGCCGCAAGGTCAATATCCCCAGCTTTCAGGTCAAGCCCGGCATGGTCATTTCTCTGACCGAAAAGGGCAAGAGTATGCAGAAGGTTAAGGATAACATTGAGGACAACGCTTTCCGCGCTGCTCCCAAGTGGATCGACTACGACAAGAACAATCTCACGGCAAAAATCGTTGCAGTTCCTGCACGCGATGACATTGATATGCCTATCGAAGAGCACCTCATCGTCGAGTTGTACTCCAAGTAATAAAGACACCCTCAAATTGGTAAGCTGATTCATTGCGGCGTCACCGGACGCCAGACTTTAAAGGAGGGTTATATAACAATATGATCGAAATCAAGAAGCCGCGCATCGAATGCATCGAGACTCCGACCGAGAGTTCCTACGGCAAGTATATAATCGAGCCGCTGGAGCGTGGCTACGGCACAACACTTGGTAACTCTCTTCGCAGGGTACTTCTCTCTTCCCTCCCCGGCACTGCTTGCACCAGCATCAGAATCGCGGGAGTGCAGCATGAGTTTTCCACCATTCCCGGCGTTAAGGAAGACGTGACGGAAATAGTGCTCAACGTTAAGAGCATTATCGCCCGCCTCCACAGCACCGGCGCAAAGACCGTTTATATCGAAGCCTCCGGCGAGGGCGTTGTCACCGCCGGGGACATCAAGGCCGATGCCGAAGTGGAAATCCTCAACCCCGAACAGCCCATTGCCACGCTCGGCCCGGACGGCTCTTTGAACATGGAGCTTGTGCTTGACCACGGCAGAGGGTATGTTCCGGCAGAGAAGAACAAAAACCCCCAGATGCCCATCGGCACGATTCCCGTCGATTCCATATACACCCCTGTTCTCAAGGTCAACTACACCGTGGAGAACACCCGTGTCGGTAATCAGACTGACTTTGACAAGCTGACTATCGAAGTATGGACGGACAAGACAATGACTGCCCGTGACGCGGTATCGCTGGGTGCAAAGATACTCTGCGATCACTTCACGCTCTTCACCGACCTTTCCGACACGATCTCCAACAACCCGACCGTGGTTGAAAAGGTAGAAAAAGAGCCTGACACGATGCTCAAGATGACGATTGAAGAGCTTGACCTGAGCGTCAGAAGCTTCAACTGTCTCAAGCGTGCAAACATCAATACTGTTGAGGACCTTGTAAGCAAAACTCAAGACGAGATGATCAAGGTTCGTAATCTCGGCCGCAAGTCTCTTGAAGAGGTTGAGCACAAGCTCACCATGATGGGGCTTACCCTCGCCGACGAGGAAGACAGCAAACAGTAATAAGCTGAGGGTAGGGCAAAGCCCCGCCCGCAACAGCTAACTTGCAAGAAGGAGGAACTGCAATTATGCCCGGAACCAGAAAACTCGGCAAGCCGACTGCTGCCCGTATGGCAATGCTCCGTCAGCAGGTCACGGATTTCCTTGACCTCGGCCGCATGGAGACCACTGTCAGCCGCGCAAAGGAGATCGCGCCCATGGCCGAGAAGATGATAACTCTCGGTAAGGCAAAGGATCTGGCAAGCTATCGCCAGGCTCTCGCGTTCATCACCCGCGAGGATGTTGCCAAGAAGGTTTTCGATGAAATCGCGCCCAAGTATGCTGAGCGCAACGGCGGCTACACGCGCATCACCCGCGTCGGCGTTCGCCGCGGTGACGCAGCCGAGACCGCTGTCATCGAGCTTGTTTAAGCAAAGATATAGTGAAAATCGGAAGTGAATTCTTTCACTTCCGATTTTTTAAAAAGAGGAAAAAATGATGAAATCGAACGAAAAGGAATACGAAGAGCTGAAAGAATCGAGGATTCGCAGCGAAGAAAAGTACAACGGGCCGCTGCTGCACGTGTACCATGACCGGGTGCGCCTGCCGAACGGGGACGAATCCGGGCGCGACTATATAAAGCACCTGGGCGCGGTGTGCATAGTGCCGGTGACGGAGGACAAGAGAGTATACGTTGAGCGGCAGTTTCGCTATCCGCTGGATATGGTGATAACCGAAATCCCGGCGGGGAAGCTGGACTACGCCGAAGAGGACAGGCTCTCTGCCGCCAAACGTGAGCTTCGCGAGGAAACGGGGCTGACGGCGGATGTGTGGACGGATTTGGGGGACTTTTTCCCTGCCGTGGCGTACAGCACGGAGAGAATAACCATGTACCTCGCGCAAGGACTGCACGAGGGCGAGAGACATTTGGATAAGGACGAATTTTTGAATATCGAAACCGTGCCGCTTAGTGAGCTTGTTCAGACGGTTATGGACGGGGAGATAGTGGATATAAAAACTCAGGCTGCGATACTCAAAACCGCGCGGATATTGGGAGTGTAAAACCCGGGGCGGGGGAAAGCCGCCCGAAAAACATAGAAACGGAGGAAAAAAGAATGAAAACCGTATTGTGCCTGTTGCCTGTAGAGCAGCGCCACAAGGAAAAGCTTGAAAAGGCCGGAGAGGGCTGCAATTTCGTCTACGTGCCGGACGGCAACGCCACCGAGCAGCAGATAAGCGAAGCTAACATCATCCTCGGTATGCCCGACCCGAAGAAGATAAACGTATCCGAAAAGCTGGAGCTTTTGCAGCTTAACATCGCGGGCGCAGATATGTACGTAAAGCCCGGTGTGCTCCATAAGAATACCATACTCACAAACTCCACGGGAGCTTACAGCCAAGCCGTGGCCGAGCATGGAGCGGCAATGCTGATGATGCTGGAAAAGAAGCTGCATCTATATAGAGACGCGCAGAAGAAGCACGATTGGACGGATTACGGCACGGTTACTTCCGTTGTGGGGCAGCGCGTGCTGATAATGGGCTTGGGCGACATCGGCTGCCACTTTGCCCGCATTGTGAAAGCTTTGGGTGCTGAGGTTGTCGGCGTGAAGCGACGTGAAAGCGCAAAGCCCGACTGCGTGGATGAGCTTTACACGATGGATAAACTGGATGAAGTGCTGCCGACGGCGGATGTAGTGTTCTCCGTCCTGCCCGGCACGCCCGCAACCACGCATATCTACACCGCAGAGCGCTTTAAGCTGATGAAAAAGAGCGCGATATTCATCAACTGTGGCCGCGGTATGGCAGTTGAAAACAGCGTGCTGTACGATGCGCTTGTAAACGGGGAAATAGCCTCGGCGGCGATAGATGTGAGCGAGGTAGAGCCGCTCGGCGCTGACAGCCCCCTTTGGGATTTGGATAACCTTGTCATCACGCCGCACGTCTCCGGCTATTATCACCTGCCCGCGACCTTTGAGCGCATTGTGGATATCGCGGCGGGGAATCTCAAACGCTACCTTGCAGGCGAGGAGCTCAAAAACCTCGTGGACTTTGAAACGGGGTATAAGAAGTAAGCAAGCTAAGAAAATCACGGCAAAATCGCGGTAAAATCACCCCAAAAGCGGCGAAAAAACCACCGTTTACATATCGTTCACTTGACATATGGGATAAGCTATGTTAGAGTAAACGAGGATACAATTTTACTCCGTATTCCCGAAAGGGGATACGGAGTGCTTTTTTGCGTGTAAAACCATTGTAAGAATAAGGCTCGCGGGGGCTTGCTCCCGTGAGGAAAAAGGCACAAATGCCGCAAGCGGGCGGCGGGAAAACCGAACGCCGGCTTGAAGCAGATTTCGGAGGAAGCGTATGGAAAGATATGATGTAATAATAATCGGCGCAGGCCCGGGGGGTATATTCTCCGCGTATGAGCTGGCGCAGGCAAACCGTGGCTTGCACATAGCCGTTTTCGAGCTGGGACGCGAGCTTTCAAAGCGACGCTGCCCGATAGACGGCAAAAAGGTGAAAACCTGCATGAAGTGCTCCGTGTGCAGCATTATGAGCGGCTTCGGCGGCGCGGGCGCGTTTTCCGACGGCAAGTACAACATCACAAACCAGTTCGGCGGCACGCTCTACGAGTACGTGGGCAAGGAAGAGGCCATAGAGCTGATGCAGTACGTGGATAAAATCAACCTCAGCCACGGCGGCGAGGGCACGAAGCTTTATTCCACGGCCAACACCGAGATTAAAAGACAGTGCTTGGAGAACGGCTTGCACCTTCTTGACGCGCAGGTGCGCCACCTCGGCACGGATATAAACTATGTTGTCCTCGGCAACATCTATGAAGAGCTGAAGGACAAGGTGGACTTTTACTTTAACTACGCCGTGACCGCGATAGATGTGGACAGAGACGGCAAGTTTATAATCTACGCCAATGACGACAGCTATCTTTGCGATAAGTGCATTGTCTCTGTCGGCAGAAGCGGCAGCAAGTGGCTTGAGGGCGTTTGCGAAGAGCTTGACATACCGACCAAATCCAACCGCGTGGATATCGGCGTGCGCGTGGAGCTTCCCGCGCAGACCTTCTCCCACCTCACGGATAAGCTCTACGAGAGCAAGATAGTATACCGCACGGAGAAGTTTGAGGACCTTGTGCGCACGTTCTGCATGAACCCGAACGGCGTTGTGGTGAACGAGAACACCAACGGCATTGTCACCGTCAACGGCCACAGCTACGAGGATAAATCCAAGCACACGGAGAACACTAACTTCGCGCTTCTTGTTTCCAAGCACTTCTCCGAGCCGTTTAAAGATTCCAACGGATACGGCGAAAGCATAGCGCGCCTTTCCAATATGCTCGGCGGCGGCGTAATCGTGCAGCGCTTCGGCGACCTTGTGCGCGGCAGACGCAGCACCGTGCGGCGCATTGAAGAAAACTTCGTCACGCCCACGCTCGCGGCCACGCCCGGCGATTTGAGCCTCGTTATCCCCAAGCGCATTTTGGACGGGATTATTGAGATGATCTATGCCCTTGACAAGATTGCACCGGGCACGGCGAACGACGATACGCTGCTCTACGGCGTGGAGGTGAAGTTCTACAACATGGAAGTGGCGCTGGATAAGCACTTGCAGACAAGAGAAGAGGGGCTTTACGTTATCGGCGACGGCTCGGGCGTGACGCACTCGCTGTCCCATGCAAGCGCAAGCGGCGTGTATGTCGCGCGCGACATACTCTCCAAAATAAAGAAACAGGCTTAATAACGAGCCGATATCCTTGATTTTTCAAGAGTATAGGTATAAAATAATAAAATACCTATACTCTTGTAATATACGGAGGCGAAAAATGGCCGGTAGAAAGGGTCAAAACTATATGCACGGCGCGGCGATACTCACCGTGGGCGTGATTATAATGAAGATACTGGGCTTTATATATAAAATCCCGCT
This sequence comes from uncultured Oscillospiraceae bacterium, assembly GCA_964426095.1. Lineage (GTDB taxonomy): Bacteria > Bacillota > Clostridia > Oscillospirales > Oscillospiraceae > Limivicinus. The sequence continues at coordinate 10,025 of CAYRPD010000043.1, forward strand.
CGGAAACATCCTCGGCGACGAGGGCTACTCCATGTTCATGGGCGCGTATAATATATATTACATCTTCTTTACGCTGGCAACGGCGGGCTTGCCCGTGGCGCTGTCGCGCCTTGTGGCGGAAGCGGACGCGAACGGCAGGGCAAAGCAGGAAGAGAAAACCTTCCGCGTGGCGCGCTGGACGTTTTTCGTAATAGGGCTTATATTTGCGGCGATAATGTTCATCTTCCCGGATTGGCTGGCCGCGAAGTACCTTGAAAACCCGGACGCGGCGCTGAGTATAAAAGCGATGAGCCCGGCAATACTGCTAGTGTGCCTTGTTTCCGCTTATCGCGGGTACTGTCAGGGCAACGGCAACATGATTCCCACGACTGTGGACGAGGTGCTGGAGGTGCTGTTCAAGGTTATCTCCGGGCTTATAATCTCGCTTGCGGTTATGCGCGCGGGGCTTGGGCGGCCTATGGGCTCGGCCGGTGCGATACTGGGCGTGTCGATAGGGTCGGTGGTGTCGCTTCTCTACATGGTGATTTATAAGCGCCGCAACTATGACCTGCTTGCCTCGTCCTACTCGGCGGGGATAGTGGACGCAAACGATGTGCCGGAGGATGACGGCACGGTGGATTCCGCAGGGAAGATTATTAAGGACATTCTTTCTATCGGCATTCCCATTGCGTTCGGCGCGTGCATAATGGCACTTCTAAACTCCGTGGATTCTAAGCTTTGCATGAACAGGCTTCAAAGCGCAGCCGGATTCAGCTACTATCAGGCAAAGGTGCTCTACGGCGTATACGGTAAGGCGCAGACGCTTTTTAATCTCCCGGCGGCGTTTATAACCCCGCTGACGATTGCGATAGTCCCGGCGATATCCGGGGCGATAGCGCGCGGCGCAAAAAAAGAGGGCACGAAAATAGCCGAGGACTCCATGCGCATTTCGGCGGTTATCAGCCTGCCGATGGGCGTGGGGCTGACGGTGCTGAGTAAGCCGATTATGAATGTCCTCTACCCCGACAGCAACGCGGCAGGCCCCGGGCTTTTGGCGATAATGGGCATTGCGAGCTTTTTCGTGTGCATAGTGCTGATGGAAAATGCGATTTTGCAAGCCTCGGGCAAGGAAAAGCTGACGATGGTGACCATGATATCCGGCGGACTTATCAAAATCGGCGTGAACTGGTTTTTGGTTGCAAGGCCGGAGATAAACATCTACGGCGCGCCGGTGGGTACGCTGGTAAGCTACCTCGTCATGGCGGTGATGAACTACATTTTCATGTGCAAAACGCTTGATGAGCGGCCGCGCCTTGCGCCGGTGTTCATCCGTCCCCTCGCGGCAAGCGCGCTTATGGGCGCGACGGCTTGGGCGGTTTACGGGCTGTGCGCGCGCTTTATCGGCGGGGAAGGGTGGCTTGAAACTGCGGTGAGCATGGTTATCGCGGTTATGGCGGCAGTAGTTGTTTACGTAGTGTCCGCCGTGTGTTTGAGGACTGTTACCAACGAGGATATGAAGCTTATCCCCGGCGGTGAAAAGGTGGGCAAGCTGCTGCACTTGCGGTAATTTTGACCGCGGGAGCGTAAAAAATCGCCCGACAAGGCCAAATTTCGCAAAGTTTTTTCAAAAAATCCATAATTTAAGGCAATTTATACTTGATATTAGCCGCAAAATATGCTAGCATTCTTAATGCTGAATTTCCCGAGGGGTTATGAGGCAAAAAGATAAATGAGTATTCTGCCCCAATCGCGGCAGACTCATCATACAGTGGCGTATGCGCCATATAATTTAGGAGGAATTACAATGAATAAAACCGAACTTATCGCCGCCGTCGCAGAGAAGGTTGGTATGTCCAAGAAGGACAGCGAAAAGGCAGTCAACGCAGTTTTTGAAGCCATCACCGGCGCTCTCACCGAGGGCGAAAAGGTTCAGCTCGTCGGCTTCGGCACTTTCGACGTTAAAGAGCGCGGCGCTCGCGTAGGCCGCAACCCCCGCACCAAGGAAGAGATCGCTATCCCCGCAACCCGCGTTCCCTCTTTCAAGGTCGGCAAGGCTCTCAAGGACGCTGTCGCAAAGTAATTAAGGTTTTATAAATGTAAGGCCGACGGGTTATCCCGTCGGCTTTTGCAATATCGAAAATGTGAAGCGTTTTGACTTCGGAGAGGAGAGGAAAAGCATGAGGCTTGATAAGTATCTCAAGGTGTCGCGCCTTATAAAAAGAAGAAGCGTGGCAAACGAGGCCTGCGACGGCGAGCGCGTGAGCGTGAACGGACGGCAGGTAAAGGCGAGCTACCAAGTGAAGGTGGGCGATATTATAGAGATAGCGTTTGGGCAGCGAAGCGTAAAGGTAGAGGTTACGCAGGTGAGCGAGACGGTATCCAAGGCGGACGCGCCCGCGATGTACAGAGAGCTTGAGTGACACTTCTTAATTAGGAATTAGGAAT
>CAYRPD010000044.1:0-12428 GCA_964426095.1 uncultured Oscillospiraceae bacterium
AAACTCACGGCGTGCCCGTCATCGGCTACGGCACGGAGGAGCTGCCCGCGTTCTACACGCGCCACAGCGGCTTCGGCGTGGATTACCGCGTGGATACTCCCGAAGAGCTTGCCGCCATGTTCGACGCTCAGCGCGGCTTGGGCTACAAGGGCGGTATGCTCGTCACCAATCCCATTCCCGAGGAGTACTCCATGGATAAGGCCGTTATAGACACGGCTATCGAAACCGCGCTGAACGAGGCCAAGGCGCAGGGCATCCACGGCAAGGAAACCACCCCGTTCCTGCTTGCCAAGGTGGTTGAGCTGACCGGCGGCAACAGCCTTGAAAGCAACATCCAGCTCGTTCTCAACAACGCCCGCCTCGCGGCCAAAACCGCCGTTGCACTGGGGTAAGAAACACATAATAAGACTTATCAAGCTGTCGCAATTTCTGCGGCAGCTTGATGTTTTTCGTTGACATGATATCAATATTTTGATAAAGTATAGATATGATAATACCGGGAGGCGTTTACATGGCTTTGATTCGACCCAGCTCCGATTTGCGGAACAAGTACAGCGAAATATCGGACTTTTGCAATAGATATAACGAGCCTGTTTTCATTACCAAAAACGGCACGGGGGATTTAGTAGTGCTTTCAAACGCCGAGTATGAGCGGCTTTGCGGCGCGGCAAGCTTGCACCGTATGCTCGATGAGGGCTTGGAAGCCGCGAAACGCGGCGGCGGGCGCGATGCGGGCGAGGTTTTCACCGAGCTTGAAAGGAAATACGGCTTTGGAAACGTATAAGATTATCATTTAGCGCCCGGCGCAGGTGGATTTAGAAGAAATTCTCGACTATATCGCCCTTGTTCTGCGCGAAAAGCGAAGCGCCGAGCGGATATACAAGGCTATTAAAGAGGAGATTTTTGCCCTTGCCGAGCTTCCTTTTCGCTGTCCCCTGCTGCGGGAAGAGCCGTACCGCAGTATCGGCGTAAGGCGGCTGCTTATAGAAAGCTACGCCGCTTTTTACACCGTGGACGAGGAAAGCAAAACCGTGCACATTCTCCGCATACTCTATAATCGCCGCGAATGGCAAGCGTTATTATAAGCATTTTTCGCCCGTGTCGGATAAATCCCGGCACGGGCATATTAATTGTTGAAATTATTGCCGAGGCGCTGTATAATATAGTGATTTAGTATGTTATTTCCGAAAGGAGCGCGGCAATGGGCGAGAAATGCAAGGTATCTGTGCTGTGCACGGCGTTTAATCATGAAAAATACATCCGCGATGCGTTAGAGGGCTTTGTCACGCAGGAAACCGACTTCCCTTTTGAGGTGCTTGTGAACGATGACTGCTCCTCGGACGGCACGGCGGAGATTATCCGCGAGTACGCCGCGCGCTATCCCGATATAATCCGCCCCTTTTATCAGGAGAAAAACCTCTACTCCCAAGGTGGAATGCCGCACCTTTTTTCCTCTGTTTTCTACCCCAACGCGCACGGCGAATACTTCACCCTCTGCGAGGGGGACGATTACTGGTCGGATACGCACAAGCTGCAGCGTCAGGCGGACTTTTTGGACGCAAACGGCGATTACTCCGCCTGTGTACACAATACGCTGGCGCATTATTGCGACGGCTCTGCCCCCGATGCGCCGCTTATCGAAATCGGTCTCGGTGACAGGGATGTGGACTTTTTCACGGTTATTCAAGGCCCGTCCCGCTCATTCCACACAAGCTCCATTATGGCGCGGCGCGAGTATATCGAAAACCCGCCCGACTTCCATTTTGCCGCCGCAGAGCACGGCTTTACCGATTACGCCATCGGGTTGTGGCTCTCGCTCAACGGGAAAATCCGCTTTTTAGACAGCGTGATGAGCGTTTACCGCATTGCCTCGAACCCCACGGCATGGAGCGCAAAGCTGGATGCGCACTACGCAAGGCTGAAAGAATTTATCGTGGGCGAGCTTGCCATGATGCAGCTTTTGCTTGCGCATTTGCAGGACGAAGAAAAAATAACCGCAACGCGCGAGGTTATGCGCGAGCGGCAATATGAGCTATACTACATTGAGGGCAAGGTGGACGAGCTTGTAAAGCCCGAATTTCGCGATATCCACCGCGCAAAGGGGCTGAAATTCCGCATGATTACGGAGCTAAAGCGCCTTTTCCCCGCGCTTCACCGCGTATATCGCCGCCGCTGCGGCTATGAGGACTGAGCATGGATAATAAGCAAAAGGTTGTTTCAAATCTGATATGGCGCTTTATGGAGCGGTTTGGGTCGCAGCTTGTGTCGATTGTGGTGCAAATCGTGCTGGCGCGTATGCTCGCGCCGGAGGTTTTCGGCACGGTGGCCAAGGTGACGATTATAACGAGCATTCTTCTCGTTTTCGTTGACAGCGGCATGGCAAACTCGCTCATACAGAAAAAAGACCCGGACGATTTGGACTATTCCTCGGTTTTTTACTTCAATATCGCGTTTTGTCTGCTGCTGTATGCAGGTTTATACCTCGCCGCGCCCGCGATTTCGCGCTTTTACGCCGATGAAGAGCTTACGGCGATAGTGCGCGTACTGGGGCTTACGGTGGTGGTTGCGGGCGTGAAGAACGTGCAACAGGCGTATGTCTCCAAAACGCTGCAATTTAAGCGCTTTTTCTTCGCCACGCTCTCCGGCACGCTCCTTTCCGCCGCCGTTGGGATAACGATGGTGTTCATGGGCTACGGCGTGTGGGCGCTTGTGGCGCAGCAGCTTGTGAATGTAACGGTTAATACGGCCGTGCTGTGGTTGACCGTGGGCTGGCGGCCAAAGCTGATGTTTTCTTTCGCACGTCTCGGCGGGCTTTTAAGCTACGGGTGGAAGCTGCTGGCTTCCGGGCTTCTGGACACGGTATATAACAAGCTTCGCGAGATTATGATAGCCGTTTTCTACACGGACGCGGATTTGGCCTACTATAATCGCGGCAGCACCTACCCCTATCTCATCGTGGAGAATATAAACGCCTCGATTGACAGCGTCCTTCTCCCAGTGCTCTCTGCCGAGCAGGATCACACGGAGCAGGTGCGCAACATGACGCGGCGCGCCATACGCATAAGCACTTACGTGATGATGCCGCTGATGATGGGGCTTGCCGTGTGCGCCGAGCCGCTTATCAGGCTGCTCTTGACGGAAAAATGGCTGCCGTGCGTGCCGTATCTGCGCATTTTCTGCTTCAGCTACGCTTTTTACCCCCTGCACACGGCAAACCTAAACGCGATAAAGGCCATGGGGCGAAGCGACTTATTTTTAAAGCTGGAGCTTATTAAAAAGGTGTTCGGCGTTATTATTCTTCTCATCACTCTGCCCTACGGCGTTTACGTGATGGCGCTGAGCCTGCTTTTCACAAGCGTGATGAGCCAGCTTATAAACTCCTGGCCGAACGCAAAGCTTTTGGGCTATTCCTACATTCATCAGCTCAAGGATATGCTGCCGGCAATGCTTTTATCCTGCGCCATGGGCGCAATCGTGCTTCCGATATCGTTTCTCGGCTTGAGCGACTGGGTGACGCTGCCGATACAGGTTATACTGGGCGCGGCGGTGTATGTCGGCGGGTCGATAATATTTAAGCTTGACAGCTTCGGCTATCTTCTCTCCATTGCGAAAAAGCTCCTTAACCGCCGAGGCGGTGCGGAGCAAAAGGCAGGTGCGGAAAATGAGTGAGGTTAAAAACATATTGGTGTTCCCGGCGGGAACGGAAATCGCGCTGGAAATACACGATGCGCTTAAATACAGCAAGTTCGTCAAGCTCTTCGGCGCGACAAGCGTGGAATGCCACGCGGAATTTGTGTATGCCGAGTGCGTCACGGGCGTACCGTTTGTGGACGATGACGCGCTTATCCCGGCACTCAACGATGTAATTGACCGGTTTAATATTGACTATGTCTACCCCGCGCACGACAGCGCCCTCTTGCGCCTGACGCGCGAAGCGGACGCACTGCACGCAAAGGTGATAACCTCGGCGCTCGAAACCGTTGAAATAACCCGCTCGAAGAATAAAACTTATGAATACTTAGCGGGGGCGGACTATCTGCCGCAAACCTACGCAAACGCCGAGAGCGTGCCGGGCTACCCGGTGTTTATAAAGCCCTCGGTGGGTCAGGGCGCTGTCGGCGCGCGGCGAATTGATTCGCGCGCGGCGCTCGCGGAAGCTTTGGCAGACGGCGTGGAATACGCCATATGCGAGTATCTTCCGGGCGAGGAATTCACCGTGGACTGCTTTACGGATAGGCACGGCGCACTGCGCTTTGTTTCGCCCCGCTCCCGCGCGCGCATACGCGCCGGAATCTCCGTGCGCTCGCAGGCGTTCAGCCCGGACGACGGCATAATGCGCATTGCCGAGGACATAAACCGCCGCTTTTCCTTTAACGGCGCGTGGTTTTTCCAATTGAAAAAGAATCAGGCCGGGGAATACCGCCTGATGGAGATTGCCCCGCGCATCGCGGGCACAATGTGCGTTGCACGCAACCTCGGCGTGAATATGCCGCTTTTGACGCTTTATAACCACTGGGGCTACGATGTGAGCATAATCAACAACGGCAACGCCGAGCTTTTGGAGCGCGCGTTTATCAACAGGTTTAAAACGGATATTGACTATTCGCGCGTCTACGTTGATTTTGACGATACGCTTACCCTGCGCGGCAAGGTCAACGCCGCGCTGATGATGTTCCTTTACCAAGCCAAAAACGCCGGGAAAGAGCTTATCCTGCTCACAAAGCACGCGCGCGATATAGACGAAAGCTTGCGCGAGTACGCGATTTCCCCCGCGCTTTTCGCCGAGATAATACACATCGACCAAGCCGCCGACAAGGCCGCGCACATAAAGCCGCATTCCATACTCATCGACGATTCCTTTGCCGAGCGCAAGCGCGTACACGATGCTTGCGGCATACCGGTGTTTGACCTTGACATGGTGGAAAGCCTGTTGGATTGGCGCGCATAAAGCGAAAGGAGACGCAGCATGAACAACACCATAAACGTTACCCGCTCCTCAATGCCCGATTTTGAGGAATACTGCGAGGAAATACGCGAGCTTTGGGACAGCCGCTGGCTCACAAACTCCGGCGTTAAGCACCGCGAGCTTGAAAGGGAGCTTGAAAGCTACCTCGGCGCAAAGCACGTTACGCTTTTAGTAAACGGCCACATGGCCTTGGAAGCCATTTTGGAAGCTTACGGCCTCAAGGGCGAGATTATCACCACGCCCTTTACCTACGCTTCCACCACCCACGCCATTGTCCGCTCCGGCTGTACGCCCGTTTTTTGCGACATTAACCCCGTTGACTATACCTTGGACGCGGATAAGCTTGAAGCGCTTATTACCGACAAAACCGTTGCCATACTCCCCGTGCACGTTTACGGCAACCTCTGCGACACGGAAAAGATAAGCGCAATCGCGAAAAAGCACAAGCTTAAAGTCATATACGATGCGGCTCACGCTTTCGGCGTGAAGAAAAACGGCGTGAGCGCCGCACTTTTCGGGGATGCGGCAATGTTTTCTTTCCACGCGACAAAGGTTTTCCACTGCATTGAGGGCGGCGCGCTGACTTATACGGACGATACGCTTTGCGAAAAGCTCAACGCAATAAAGAGCTTCGGCTTTACCACGCCCGACTGCGTGCCGCTTGTCGGCGGCAACGCGAAAATGAACGAGTTTTCCGCAGCAATGGGCATATGCAATCTTCGGCACTTATCCGGTGAAATCGAAAAGCGCAAGGCCGCGGCGGAGCGGTATAACGCGCGTCTCGGCGGTGTGGAGGGCATAACGCTCAATCGCATTCCCGCCGATGTTACGCCGAATTACGCGTATTACCCCGTGGTTTTCCACGGCTATAAATACTCCCGCGATGAGGTTTTCGCCCGCCTTGCTGAAAACGGCATTACGGCGCGCAAGTATTTCTATCCGCTGACGAGCACCTTTGAGTGCTACGCCGGAAAGCCCGGCTTCAATGCGGACAACACGCCCATCGCCAAGCGCATCGCAAGCGAGGTGCTCACCCTGCCCATGTTCGCCGACCTCACGCTTGAGGACGTGGACAGAATCTGCGATATCATATTGGGGTAAAGGGGAAAACGGAATGAACAACACAAAGCAAGGCAGCGCCTGCAAAAAGTGGATAATAGGCACAGCGCTTGCGTTGCTTGCGCTTTTGGTGCTCTACGCCGCCGTAACGGTGTACATAGACCCGCTTTTTCATTATCACGCCCCGCTCGACACGCTCCAGTATCCGCTCAATGACGAGCGCTATCAAAATGACGGCATTTTGCGCCATTTTGAGTATGATTCCATAATAACGGGTACCTCCATGTGCGAAAGGTTCAAAGCTTCGGAAGCAGAGACTCTTTTCGGCGGGGAGTTTGTAAAAGTGCCGCTGTCGGGCGCGCGATATAAGGAAATAAACAACCAGCTTGAACGGGCTTACACCTACGGCAAAGATATCCGCCTTGTTGTGCGCGGGCTGGATGTGAACGCGCTTATCATGGATAAGGACGCGATACGCGATAACTACAATCCACCGGAGTTCCTTTATAACAACAACATATTTGACGATGTCTCGTACCTCTTCAATAAGACGCTGTTTCTCAAGAATCTAAAGGTTTTGGAGTACACCCGCCAAGGAAACCTAACCACCGATTTCGATAGCTACGCTGTTGTGCATGACCCCGCCACGGGCTCTGCGCAAAACGTAATGGGGCACTACACCGTAACAGAGCGCGCCGAAATGCAGCAGCATTTGACCGAGAGCGACAAAGCGCTTATCTCGGAAAACCTGCGGCAAAATGTCACCGAGCTTATAAAGGCACACCCCAAAACGGAGTTTTATTACTTCTTCTGCCCCTATAGCATAGCCTACTGGGACGAGCTTGACAGCCTGGGCACGCTCAATCAGCACTTGGAAGCCGTTGCGTTCGCGGCGGAAGAGCTTTTGAAATACCCTAATTTGAAGCTTTTTAACTTCTGTGCAGACTTTGACACGGTTACGGAGCTTAATAACTATGTTGACCAAGCGCACTATGTTTCTTCAATAAACAGTCTCCTTTTGCACCACATGGCCGAGGGAAAATACCTTCTCACGGCGGAGAATTATCAAGAGAGCATGGCGGAAACAATGCGCTTTTACCAAGAGTTTGACTACGCTTCACTGCACACTGCGGAGGGCTGAAACGAATGCTTTTTAACTCCTACATTTTTATATTTCTCTTCTTCCCGCTGACCTTGATAGGCTACTACTTTCTCGGACGGCTGGAAAAAAGCGTGTGGAGAAATGTATTTCTCATAATCATGTCGCTGTGGTTTTACGGGTATTTTAACCCCAGCTATCTTGCCATAATCTGCGGCAGTATAGTTCTCAACTACATATTCTCCAAGCTTATTCATCGCTTCTCCGGGCAAAAGGCGGCAAAATGGCTCACGGCGCTTGCGGTTTTGGGAAATGTCGCGGTTATATTCTATTTTAAGTATTACGACTTTTTCATTTCCAATGTAAACAGCGTTTTCTCCTCGTCCTTTGAGCTTCACCATGTTGTGCTGCCGCTCGGCATAAGCTTCTTCACCTTTCAGCAAATATCTTATATCGTTGACAGCTATCACGGCGAAACCGCCGACTATCGTTTTGATGAATACGCGCTCTTCGTTTGCTACTTCCCACAATTGATAGCAGGGCCGATTGTTTTGCATAATGAGCTTATCCCGCAGTTCAGAAAGCCCGAAACGCGGCGCTTTGACGCGAATAACTTCGCACACGGGCTATACATATTTGCGCTTGGCTTATTCAAAAAGGTAATCATAGCGGACACTTTTGCAAAAGCCGTCACCTGGGGCTACAGCGATATATTCCAGCTCGGCTTGCTTGAAGCGTGGATAGTGTCGCTATCCTACACGTTCCAGCTCTATTTCGATTTCAGCGGCTACTGCGACATGGCGTTGGGTATAGGCGGCATGATGAACATCGACTTGCCGCAAAACTTCAACTCGCCCTATAAAGCGCTGTCAATCCCCGATTTTTGGTCGCGCTGGCATATGACGCTCACGCGCTTTTTGCGCACATACATCTACTTCCCGCTCGGCGGCAGCCGCAAGGGCAAGGCGCGCACATATTTGAACATCATGATAGTGTTCATTGTAAGCGGCATTTGGCATGGCGCGAACTGGACGTTTATCGTGTGGGGGCTGATGCACGGGGTTTTGCAGTGTTTAACGCGCGCATTCAAGCGCCCGTATGAAAAGCTGAACACCGTGACGCGCTGGGCGCTGACATTCTTCCTCGTAAACATTCTGTGGATCGTTTTTCGCGCAAACAACCTCAGCGATGCGCGCGAATTCATCATGCGCCTCTTCTTCTCGGTTGATTTCAACGTCAGCGGTGAGCTTGCCGCGTGCTTCAACCTCGTTGAGTTTTCCCCCATACGCGAGCAGATACCGGAAGCGGTGCTGTTTTTCCTTGTAAACTTCGCAATGTGCGCCTTTTTGAGCTTTGCGTTCTTCGCCGTGCTCAATCTTAAAAACAGCAAGGAAATCGCATTTAAGCCCAATATCGGCCGCTCCGTTTTGACTGTTGTGATGATGTTTTGGTCGATAATCTCTTTGAGCGGTGTATCCGAGTTTCTGTATTTCAACTTCTGACATAGCAAAAAACCGAGTGGATTCACTCGGTTTTTTGCTTTTTATTATTCTTTTTTCTTCCCTCAAGCCTTCAACAAAGCGTTTTTCAGCCTGTCAATTATTTTTCCGTAGGCTATGGAAAGCGGGATGCAAAGGGCGATGAGGGCAAGCCACAAAAGATTTGCCGTCATTCCCTCGCCGGGGACGGAGACATACATGAACACCAAAAGGTGCACAAGGAAAATTTCAAACGACCGTTTGCCCATAACGGCAAGCGCGCGGTTAACAAGCGAGAGTACGCCGACACGCTCAAAGCGCTCAAAGAGCCAAGGCAGGATGAAAAGCGCGCCCGGCAGAATGAGAAGCCCCGGATACCAGCTAAGCCCATAGCCCCACAAAATCTCCGTAGGGTAGCGCTGGCCGTAATACATGAGATAGTTTCCGACTAAGAAAAGCAGTATCAGCACGGGAATGTTCATTGACACGCGGCTGTTGCGCGCGGCAAGCTCCGCGCCGATAAGCCCCAGCATAAAGTACGGCAGGCGCGACCAGAGAATAAGCAAATTTCCGTTAAAGAAGCAGGGCTGGGACACGATGAAGAATGCAAACAGCGCCAAAAGCCCGCCCTTACGCCCGGCGCAGGAGCGCACAAGCACGAAAAGCGCAGGCGCAGCAAGATACAAAAGCGCAATCGCCTGGGGATACCAATTAAATTGATGCTCAAGCTCATTCACCCAGCCGAGAAGCAGGACATTGCCCAAAAGCTCGCCAAGGGCGCTCCATGTCTCCCCCGCCGATATTGCGCGCAGGAGAATCGGCGCAAAGAACACAAGCACCACGGGCAGATACGCCGGGTAAATGCGGCGAAAGCGGCGCTTATAAAAAGCTGGCGCATCGGGGTTATTGGAAAGGGAGCGATGAACACCAAGCCCGGTGCAGAAAAAGAAGATATCCACACCCCAAAGGAGATTGAAAAAGTAATTCCAAGGCTCGCTTACGCGTATGCCGCTGTGGAAAAAGAGTATGCACAATATGGAAAAGCCCATGATATGCCCGCGCCAACGGCTGACGCGCGCCATATAATCGCTTACGCTTATCCTCATACCCGTCACCCAAGATACTCGCAGGCGGCGAGCGCGGCAACAGCGCCGTCAGCGGCGGCGGTTGTGAGCTGGCGGACGCGCTTTGCCCGGCAGTCCCCGGCCACAAATACGCCCGGGGTCACGGTGCGGCAATCCTCGCCGCTTGCGGCGTACCCCTGCTTATCAAGCTCTACAAACTCTGCAAAGGCGGCATTATCGGGCGCATGGCCTATGGCGACAAAAAGCCCGCTCACCGCAAGCTCCCTGCGCGCGCCGTTTTGCTCAATCGCGATACCGGCAAGCTCATTTTCGCCCAAAAGCTCGGTAACGGCGGCCTCGGTGATTATCTCGACATTGGGCTTTGCGCGCAGTGTCTCCACGAGCTTGGCTTCGCCGCGAAACTCCGCACGGCGGTGGATAAGATACACCTTACGGCACTTTTCGCTCAGCAAAACCGCATCCTGCAAGGCGCTGTTGCCCCCGCCCATGACGGCCACATCGCCCCCGGCGTAAAAAGCGCCGTCACACACCGCGCAATAGCACACGCCGTTGCCGACAAGCTCCTCTTCGCGGGCAATGCCGAGCATACGGGGCTTTGCCCCCGTGGCAATTATCACGGCGCGCGCGGAATACTCCGCGCCGGAGAGCGTGGTAACGCGCTTAACATCGCCCGAAAGCTCCGCCGCGCTCACTTCGTCCAGCTCCACATCCGCGCCTTGGTTCATCGCCTGTTCAAGCATTTTATCGCCCAGCTCCACGCCGGAAATGCTCAGCACGGACGGGAAGTTTTCCACCTTGGGTGACCATGTGATCTGTCCGCCGAACGCGGCCTTTTCTATCACGAGCACGGTTTTCCCCGCGCGGCGGACATATGTGGCGGCAGTCAGCCCGGCAGGGCCGCCGCCGATTATGATTATATCGTACATTTTTATTTCCCCTGTAATAATTAAACTAAAGCCCGCTTACGCGGGCTTTAGTATTGCTTTTTTTACTGTGCGAGAGAGGCAAGATACTCCTTTATCGCGGGAGCACCGGCGTACTTTTCAAAGCTTGTCCCGTCGGAAATAACGAGGGTGGGTGCTTGCTTTACGCCGAAGGAGAGAGCCAGCTCGGCATTATCATCGGCCATGAGCTTTTCATAGGCATACCCGGCCTTATCAAGATAAGAGCAGGCTATGCGGCAGTTGGGGCAGGTGGGAGTGGCAAAAAGCATGGTGCGCTTTGCACCCGAGGCGCAATTGCAGCTGTCCGCACTCTTCACGCCCTCAACGTTCTCGCCCGCGGCGAGAGGGCCTTCGTGGCGCAGAACGGAAGTGCCGATATTATACTCCTTGCGCTCCTTATACTCCTGCGTTTTGCCCTCGTTCCAGTTCTGCACGGGGCGATAGTAGCCGGTGATACGGCTGTAAACCTCGGCGTGTTCGCCGCATTCGGGGCAGGTGAACTGCTCGCCGTTGAGGTAGCCGTGATTCTTGCAGACGGAATAGGTCGGAGAGAGGGTGTAGTACGGCAGGCGGTAGTTTTCCGCAATCTTGCGCACAAGGCTTGCCGCTGCTTCCCAGTTGGGCAGCTTCTCGCCGAGGAACGCATGGAACACCGTGCCGGAGGTGTAGCGCGTCTGCAAATCGTCCTGAATGTCAAGCGCGGCGAAGATATCGTCCGTGAAGCTGACGGGGAGATGAGAGGAGTTGGTGTAATACGGTGCGCCGCCCGGCTCTGCCGCGGTGATGATGTCGGGGTAAAGCTCCACATCGTGCTTTGCAAGGCGGTAGGTGGTAGACTCGGCCGGGGTGGCCTCAAGGTTATAGAGGTCGCCGTACTTCTCCTGATAATCGCTCAGGCGCTCGCGCATATGGTCAAGCACTTCCTTGGTGAACTGCTGGCACTCGGGGCTTGTCATATCCTTGCGAATCCACTTGGCGTTAAGTCCGGCTTCGTTCATGCCGACAAGGCCGATGGTGGAGAAGTGGTTTTCAAAAGAGCCGAGGTAGTATTTCGTGTAGGGGTAAAGGCCGGCATCAAGGAGCTTGGTGATAACGGTGCGCTTAACCTTCAGAGAGCGCGCGGCAAGATCCATGAGCTTATCAAGGCGCTTGTAGAAGTCGGCCTCGTTTTCGGCGAGATACGCAATGCGCGGCATATTGATAGTAACCACGCCCACGGAGCCGGTGGATTCGCCCGAACCGAAGTAACCGCCGGATTTCTTTCTCAGCTCGCGCAGGTCAAGGCGCAGACGGCAGCACATGGAGCGGACATCGCTCGGCTCCATGTCGGAGTTTATGTAGTTGGAGAAGTAGGGAGTGCCGTATTTTGCGGTCATCTCGAAGAGGAGCTTGTTGTTCTCCGTGGGAGACCAGTCAAAATCCCGGGTGATGGAATAGGTGGGAATGGGATACTGGAAGCCGCGGCCGTTGGCATCGCCCTCGATCATAATGTCGATAAAGGCCTTGTTGACCATATCCATTTCCTTTTTGCAGTCGCCGTAGGTGAAGTCCATCTCCTTGCCGCCGACGATGGCTGGCAGATCCTTCAGGTCGTTGGGCACCGTCCAGTCCAGGGTAATATTGGAAAAGGGGGCCTGGGTACCCCAGCGGGAGGGTGTATTCACGCCGTAAATAAAGGACTGGATGCACTGCTTGACTTCCTTCTGACTCAGGTTATCCACCTTGACAAAGGGCGCACGGTAGGTATCAAAGTAGGAGAAGGCCTGCGCGCCGGCCCATTCGTTCTGAATAATGCCC
>CAYRPD010000045.1:0-6920 GCA_964426095.1 uncultured Oscillospiraceae bacterium
CGGACGATAGGCGGCTTGCCTGCTTTGAGGGCGTTTACGATGTGCCCGACGGCGTGAGCTATAATTCCTATGTCCTTTTGGATGAAAAGGTTGCCGTGTTTGACACGGTGGATAAGGCCGTTTATCAAACGTATTTTGAAAATGTTGACCATGCACTGGGCGGCAGAAAGCCCGATTACCTCATAGTGTCGCACATGGAGCCGGATCACGCTTACACCATAGAAGCGCTTATGCTCCGCTTCCCGGATATAAAGCTTGTCTGCAACGCCAAAACCGAGACCATGCTGAAAAACTACTTCCGCGGCATGGACTTTACGGGCAAGCTCCACATCGTCAAAGAAGGCGATGTGCTCGACCTCGGCAAGCACAAGATAACCTTCGTCATGGCACCCATGGTGCACTGGCCGGAAGTCATGCTCAGCTATGATTTGACGGATAATATCCTCTTCTCGGCGGACGCGTTCGGCACGTTCGGCGCGCTCAACGGCAGACTTTTTGCCGATGAAGCCGACTTCTTTGTCGAGAATATTGACGAGGCGCGCCGGTACTACACCAATATCGTCGGCAAGTACGGCTCTCAGGTACAGGCGGTGCTGAAAAAGGCGGCCACGCTTGATATTAAGCTTGTTTGCCCGTTGCACGGCTTTGTATGGCGGCGCGACTTCGGCGCATTCTTGGAAAAGTATCTCCTTTGGAGCAGCTACACTCCCGAAGAAAAGAGCGTCATGCTCGCCTACGCCAGCGTTTACGGCCATACGGAAAACGCCGCGAGCGTCTTGGCGACAAAGCTTGTAGAGCGCGGGGTAAAGGTGCGTATGTTTGATGCTTCCGTCACGCCCGCAAGCAACATAATCTCCGACTCTTTCCGTTGCAGCCACCTTGTTTTCGCCGCACCCACGTATAATGCGGGCATATTCGTCACCATGGAAAATCTCCTGCACGATTTAGTCAATCACAACCTGCAAAACCGCAAAATCGCCCTCATGGAAAACGGCAGCTGGGCACCCACGAGCGGGAAGCTCATGCGGGATTTGCTCTCCACGCTAAAAAACACCGAGTTTATCGGCGATACCGTCTCTGTCCGCTCCTCCCTTGCCGAAGATCAGCTCGCGCAGCTTGACGCGCTTGCCGATGCGATAGCGGCGGACATAAAGGCGTAATAAAACTCCATATCTACCTCAACCGGGGCGGCTCATGCCGCCCCGGCTTTGCGCGCCGGGGGAGCGGGGGAGAGCAAGGTGTATTCATCCGTATACAAGCTTATGCACACCCTGCGTTATGCTACACGGCGCGAAAAAAACCGCAATAATTCGTAAATTAACGCAAAAATAACGGCTTGCTAACATTTTGACAGGCTTGTTAATAAGTTATCTTGGATTTTTAGCGATTTTTGTACTAAATCGTGTAGACAAGAAAAGTCCGTTGTGATAAAATTCATACATCGTACATAATTATCAGTACAATGCATAACGCGAATACTTTATGAGGTGAAGCAATTATGTCCCACACTTTTAAAGGCGGCGTGCATCCCAATTACATGAAGGCACCGGATGTCCCGATGACCGTCATAGCACCCCCCGCCCAAGTCGTCATTCCCATGGCACAGCACATAGGCGCACCCTGCAAGCCCACCGTGGCCGTAGGCGACTATGTAACTATGGGACAGGTAGTGGGTACCAATCCCGCGCCTGTATCCGCCCCGGTTCATGCCTCTGTTTCCGGTAAGGTCGTCGCCGTTGAGCCGCGCCCCCACCCGCTGGGAGACATGATAATGTCCGTCGTTATCGAAAACGACTTTAAGGACACCCCCTGCACGGATCTTGCCCCGCTCACGGAGGAGCAGCTTAAAGATCCCGAAGCCATTTTGGAGCGCATCCGCGAAGCCGGTGTTGTCGGCATGGGCGGGGCAATGTTCCCCACCGCGTTCAAGATCCGCAGCGGTCTTGAAAAGGTTGACACGCTCATCATCAACGGTGCCGAGTGCGAGCCGTACCTCAACGGCGACCATTTAACCATGAAGAACTACCCCGAGCAGCTTCTTCGCGGCATCGAGCTGGTGCGCATCGCTTCCGGCCTTGACAAAGCCTACTACGGCATCGAGGTCAACAAGCAGGACGCTATCGACCTGCTCAACTCTCTCCACCCGGAAAAGTACGGCGTTGAGATAGTCCCCGAGGATGTTAAGTACCCGCAGGGCGGCGAAAAAATGCAGGTTAAGGCCGTCACCGGGCGCGAAGTCAAGCCCGGCGGAATCCCGTCCTCTGTCGGCTGCAATGTCGTCAGCACGCGCACGGCCTACGCCATTTATCAGGCTTGCTATGAAGGCAGACCCGTCATTGACCGTATTGTCACCGTGGCCGGCAGCGCGCTTCACGCGCCCGTCAACGGCCTTGTCCGCGTGGGTACGCCCTTCGGCTACCTTGCAGAGCAGTGCGGCGGCTGGGCGAAAACGCCGAAGAAAATCGTCCTCGGCGGCCCGATGATGGGCATTTGCGCCACGAGCTTTGACGCGCCCACCATTAAGGGCACGGCGGGCGTGCTGTTCTTCACCGAGGAAGAGGATCGCCATGTCGAAGAGCCGACCTGCATCCGCTGCGGCAAGTGCATCTCCGTTTGCCCCATGAATCTTGAGCCTGTGTTCATGTATATGTACTACAGCAAGGGCAACTACGAGATGATGGAAAAATACCATATCACAGACTGCTTCGAGTGCGGAAGCTGCGCATATAACTGCCCGGCGAGAATGCCTCTTACCCATGCGTTTAAGACGGCAAAGCTCATGTTCCAGGCCAAGGCCGCCAAGGAAAAGGCCAAGGCCGAGGCAGAAGCGGCAAAGGAGGCAAACAAATGAGCGACAACAAAGTTAAAATAGTTCTTGACGTCGCGTACCAGCCGCAGGTCAGAACCGAGACCGACACAAGGCGCATAATGATCGACGTCATTCTCGCGCTGATGCCGGCGCTGATAGTGTCCATTCTCCAGTTCGGCTGGAGGCCGCTGGGTGTGGCGGTTGTGAGCATGCTGTCGGCAGTGTTCTTCGAGTGGGCTTACCGCAAGCTCATGAAAAAGTCCAACACGATAGGGGACTGCTCCGCCGCCCTGACCGGGCTTCTCATGGCAATGACCATGCCCCCCACGTCTCCCCTGTGGCTTCCGATAGGCGGCAGCTTCTTTGCAATAGTCGTTGTAAAGCAGCTTTACGGCGGCCTCGGCAAGAATTTTCTTAACCCCGCGCTTGCCGGCCGTGCGTTCCTTATCGCGTCCTACGCAAACCACATGACCTCTTGGGCTGTCCCCAATTCCCTCAAGGGCGTTGTAGACGGCACCACCATGGCAACCCCGATGACCTATATGTACGCGGGTGAGGCCATGCCCGAGTACATCACCTTTAAGAATATGTTCCTCGGCAATATGCCCGGCTGCATCGGTGAAATTAGCGTTTTGGCGCTTCTCATCGGCGTTATCTACCTCTTTGTCCGCAAGGTCATCACCTGGCGCATTCCCACCTCGTTTGTCGCCACGGTTATCGTGCTCACCTTTGCTTTCGGCCACGAGGGCTATACCCGCGGCGAGTGGGTTATGTATAACCTCTTCTGCGGCAGCTTGCTGCTCGGTGCGTTCTTCATGGCAAATGACTATGCCACCAGCCCCGTAACCGCGGGCGGTCAGCTGCTCTACGGTGTCGGCTGCGGTGCAATAACCGTGCTCATCCGTTATTTCGGCAGCTACCCGGAAGGTGTCAGCTACGCAATTCTTATTATGAACCTTTGCACCTGGGCCATTGACAAGGCGTTCCGCCGTCATCAGTTCGGCGTGACTAAGGAAGACATTGCCGCTGAAAAGGCCGCAAAGAAAGCGGCAAAGGAGGGTGCGTAATGAACAAAATAGTTAAGCTCGCGCTTGTTCTGTTCCTCGTATGCGCCGTTGTCGCGGGTGTTTTGGCCGCGGTTGACCTCATCACCAAAGACAAGATTGCCGAGCAGGATCAGATTAAGACGGAAAAGGCGTATGCCGCTGTTCTCGCGTCCGACGGCTATGAAGATGTTGACTTTGACAAGGCCGCATTCCCGACCGTTGACAAAGTCGCAAAGGCCACCGGCGGCGAGGGCTATGTAGTCACCACCACCTACTCCGGCGCGCAGGGCAGCATCACGATGGCTGTCGGCGTGGATATGGACAATAAGTGCTCCGGCATTTCGATAATCTCCCACGCGGAGACTTCCGGCCTCGGCGCAAAGGCCGCCGAGCAGAGCGAATTCGGCACTAACTGGCGTGCAAGCTTTGTCGGCCAGGGCGAAGATATAGCGCTCAAGAAATACGGCGGCGAGATAGACTCTATCACCGCAGCCACCATTACCTCCAATGCCGTTGTAGGCGCAGTGTCCACCTGCATTCAGGCTGTGGAATCTTTGGGTTAAGGAGGCAAGCTGAATGAATATCAAAAAACAGTTCACGGAAGGCCTCATCACCAATAACCCCGTCCTCGTGCAGCAGATCGGTATGTGCGCCACCATGGCTATCACCACCTCTCTGTTCAACGGCGTGGGTATGGGTCTGTCCGTTCTCATCATCCTCACCTGCTGCAATGTCGTTATCTCGGCAATGCGCAAGATAATCCCCGATGAAATCCGCCTTGCGATTTTCGTTGTTGTCATTGCGGGCTTCGTCACGATAGTTGACCTTTTGCTGCAAGCGTTTGTGCCGGCGCTGTCGTCTGCACTGGGCGTGTTTATCCCGCTTATCGTTGTCAACTGCATCATCATCGGCCGCGCGGAAGCGTTCTGCCAGAAGATGCCCGTTGGCCCGTCCTTCTTCGACGGTATATTCCAAGGCCTCGGCTACACGTGCGTGCTTGTTATCATGTGCGTTGTGCGTGAGTTCCTCGGATCCGGCCGTTTCGGCGGCGGCCTTATCGACATTGCAAACGGTCTGCGTCTCACGCTGGACGGCACGGGTGCCGGTATCCAGCTCTTCCCCGAAGATTTCGGCGCAACCATACTCATCATGCCTTTCGGCGGCTTCCTTACTCTCGGCTGCCTTATCGCCGTGATGCAGTACGCGCTCAAAAAATCCGCGAAGAAAAAACAGCTTGCCGAAGAGGCTGCAAAGGAGGCTGAGGAATAATGCTTACTAATATTCTCTCCATCTCCCTCGGCGCAATACTCATCAATAACTTCATCTTCTCCCAATTCCTCGGCTGCTGCCCGTTCCTCGGCTGCTCGAACAAAGTCGATACTGCTACGGGCATGGGGCTTGCGGTTACGTTCGTTATGGGCTTGGCCTCGGCTATCTGCTGGGTCATCGACCAGTACGTGCTCGTCCCGCTGGAGCTGACATTCCTGCAAACTCTCACCTTCATCCTCGTTATCGCGGCCTTGGTGCAGTTTGTTGAAATGTTCCTTAAGAAGATGGTTCCCTCGCTTTACTCCGCACTCGGCATTTACCTCCCGCTTATCACCACCAACTGCGCGGTGCTCGGCGTTGTGCTGCTGAATGTTCAGAATAACTACAACTTCATCGAATCCGTGGTTTACGGCATCACCGGCGGCCTCGGCTTCATGCTGGCAATCGTGCTTTTCGCCACGGTTCGCGAGCGCGTGGAGTTTTCGGATTATCCCGAGTGCTTTGGGGGCTTCCCCATATGCTTGGTGTCTGCCGCGCTTGTCGCTCTTGCGTTCATGGGCTTCAGCGGCATGAAGATCTTTTGATAGGGAGGACGTAAAGCTATGAAATCTGTTCTTCTCGCTATATTGGTGCTCGGCGTGCTGGGTGCGCTGTTCGGTGCACTGCTTGCCTATGCCTCGAAAATATTCCACGTTGAAGTTGACCCCAAGCAGGAAGCGGTTCGCGCTTGCCTCGCCGGTGCAAACTGCGGCGGCTGCGGCTTCCCCGGGTGTGACGGTTATGCTGCCGCTGTTGCGGCGGGCGAAGCGCCCACGAATAAGTGTGTTGCGGGCGGCGCGGAAGCGGCGGAAAAGATCGCCGAGATAATGGGCGTTTCCGGCGCGAGCCTTGATAAGAAGGTCGCCTTTGTTCCGTGCTCCGGCACTACCGGCCACGCGGATATGCGCTTTAACTACACCGGCCCTGTTGATTGCCGCGCGGCAATGCTCTTCGGCGGCAGAAGCAACAAGACCTGCACCTTTGCTTGCATCGGCCTCGGCAACTGCACCCGCGTGTGCCAGTTTGACGCTATCCACATTGTTGACGGCGTTGCCAAGGTCAACCGCAACCGCTGTGTCGGCTGCGGCGCGTGTGCGGACGAATGCCCCAAGAGCATTATCAAGCTCATTCCCGAAAGTCTCAAGGTTATGCCTGCCTGCTCTAACCACGATAAGGGCGCGGCTGTCACCAAGATGTGTGACTTCGGGTGCATCGGGTGCATGAAGTGTCAGCGCGAATGCCCGGCAGACGCGATCACCGTTGTTGACTTCCTTGCCAAGGTTGACCCCGCCAAGTGTGTCGGCTGCGGCCACTGTGCGGATATTTGCCCCAGAGGTATCATCAACTGGTTCGGCAAAAAGCAAAAGACCGAAGCATAAGCCACTGATACATACAAAAATCCCGTTGCATATGCAACGGGATTTTTTCAGCCCCGGCGGATAACCCGCCGGGGCTGTGTGCGGTTTAATATATAATTGCGCTTATTTCTTCTGCGAGAATACCCATTCGCGCTGTATCTGATAGCTGATGAAGAACAGTATTATATCAACGGCGAATTTGATAAGCGTGGCGATAAAGGGCGCGGAGTTTGAAAGCAGCCCGTTTATAAGCGTCACAAGCCCGGCGGAAACAAGCATTTGCGGAATGCACAGGCAGTAGTAGCGCAAAAGCGCGCGCTTATAGCCCTTTTTGTTGTCGAACACAACGCTGTTATTCGCGTTGAAGTTTGCAAAGGACGATATCGCGCGGGCAACCGC
>CAYRPD010000045.1:7020-12268 GCA_964426095.1 uncultured Oscillospiraceae bacterium
TATTCGCGCGGTATCGCGCGAAGCCCCGTTTGCGTGTCGGAAAGCTTAATCCCGTAGCAAAGGCGGAAAAGGCGCGAGGTGGTTTTGTTCCCGGCGATGCTGCGCGGCGGTATACCGGGGGTGTTGAAGTCCCGGCAGCCGAGCACAACCTTGTCGCCCTCTTTGAGCATACGCTCACCGCAGGCGATTATATCGCCCACAAGGTGCTGCCCGTCACCGTCAATGGTGATAACGCCTTTTGCTTCCGGCAGCTCCTTTTCAACGTATTCAAACGCGGTTTTCAGCCCCCGCCCCTTGCCGCGGTTTACCTCGTGATGCAGAATGTGTATCTCCGGGTGCGCGGTTTTGGCAGAGCTGAAATATTCTTGGTGCTCTTCGTCACTGCCGTCATCAATAACTACAATGTGCTTAAAGCCCTGCTCGCAAAGCCCGTCCACCACGCCGAGAAACTTTTTGTCCGGGTTGAGCGAGGGAAGAATGATTGCCAGGGAATTTAGACAAAGCTCACGTTCGTCCATAATCATTACCTCTTATACCAAGGAAATTACGCGGATATCCGTGCCCGAGTCAATTACAAGGATTTTAAGGTGGTTTTCATCGTGCTGTACGCCGTTGCCGCTGGTGTTTGAGGTCGTCTCGGTGGTTACATCGCATACGAAGTAGCCCTCGCCCAAGTCAATTGCGCCGTTGAGAACGTAGTAGTCGAGCGAGTAGCTGTTGGTGTGCGCCCAGGTGTAACCGTCAAGCGCTTCAAAAAGGCGGCTGTCAAGATCGCTCCCGGCCAAAACGTAGGTCTGCAAGGTGGCGTAGCCGCCGCTGGAGTATTCGCCGAGTATGCCGGAGGTGTACTGGCAGTACGCTTCGATAAACTTCGTGCAAAATGCGTCAAGCCGCGCAAGCTGCTCTTCGGTGCAGGATTTGATGTACTGCGAATCGTCCAAATCGGGGTTCACGGTGTATTCGTTGCCGCTTTCATCGTAAATCACAGGGTCGAGATGGCCGATGATGTTATCAAAGCGGTAAGTCACCTTCGTGGGAAGATTGGGGTTAATGCTGTAGTAGTTTTTAAGAGAATCGTAATGTATGCCGCTCTCTATTATATATTCGTTGCCCAAGGTGTGGCCGTTGAGCTGTACAGAGTACGCTTCGGGAATCGTCACCTGCACGGAAGTGTAAAGCCCCGTGAAGTCAAACTCCTCTTTCGCGATTACCCATGGGCGAAGGTCATAGTTGAGGAACGGTACTTGAATCTCTTTCCCGCCCAGTATGAAATTCGCGCTCTTGGTTTCGTCGCGCTTGAGGTACACTTTGCCGAAGCTGCTGTCGGAGCAGAGTATGGCGTAGGCGTTCATGCCCGGCTCATTGCTCGTTGTGCGCGCGTATGTGATTTCGCCGTCTAATATGGTGCTCACCGCTTGCTGCACTTCTTCATCGCTTTGCACCTCGTGCGGCATGGCCGCGAGCGTGTCTGCCACGCCCTCATCGAAGAGGTTGGAGTTTAAGCCCTTGATGTATTCTTCAACAACAGGTTCGGGCATGGAAGCCTGATACTGCTCGGCATAGCTCCAAACGGCTTTGAGCGCGAGAAAAGCCAAAACCGCGAGCACTATTCCGTAAGCTAACAGAGCTGCCCAATATATTTGCTTGCTGCGCTTAGATTTTTTAGACATTTGGTTTTACCTCACTATCATTTAAAAAGCCATGCGGAGGGGAGCTGACGCGCGCCGTATTTGCTGGAGTTGCGGTTTACGTATGCGCCGTTGTAGTACATACTCGTGGACGAGCCGCCGTCCATGTTGATGGCGTTCACAGCGCCGTGGTCGAGCATGATGTTCAGGCAGTCTGCATAGGTCGCGCCCATGCTGTGCACCTGTCGCCCGTCAATGACGAGCAGCATCACAGCGCCGTCCGCGCGCTGGCCGATAGATGTACGGGGGTTAACGCCGCTGGGCAGGGCGTTTGCGTCAACGGGCTCGCCGTTGAGTATGAGGATAGGCCCGAAGGATACGCCGTTTTTAATCCCGTGGAAATTCGCGCTCCACTCATCGTAGTAGCCGACATACATAAGCCCCTCATCGTCAAAGCCGACAAAGATGCTCACATCGTTGGATTTGCCAACGCTCTCGCCGTTTACCATCGTCAAGCCCTCCGGAATGCCGCCGAGGCCGGAGCCGCCGTCATCCTGGAAGCCGCCCGCGTTAATGCCGCCGAGCGCGTCGTACTTTGCCACCATTTCCTCCAGCGTGAGGCCGGATGCGCCGTAAGTGTCGGGCGTGCCGAGGATAATACGCGTGGGGTCAAGCACTGTTATGAGATAGCCGGTGTAGCCGCTGCTGGAAATCTCCTCAAAGATTATGCCGTCGCCGTCCTCGTCCTCGGCGTAGGTTACGGAAGCCGTGTCAATCGTGCCGTCGGCAGAGCCTATCGTGACGAGGGACGAGTCAAATTCCTTGACCTCGGAGGAAACCTGTGCCTGTGTGCGCAGCTCGCTCACCTCGGCCTCGGTCAGGAAGATGTTTGCCATGAAGTCAAAGCGGCGGGTTTCCTGCATCGTGCGCACGAACATATTCGTAAGTGCTTCCGACGGGCCGCGCTCCAAAACGTACACCAACCCCAGCCCGGCCACGCCTATTATAAGCACTGTCACCAGCATGAAGCCGAAAAGCCTATCCAAAACCGTCATAATGCGGCGGTTTTTCGCGCGGCGTAGCTTGCGCTCACGCTCCACGGTGGGGTTTTCGCGCTCAGCTTGCACATCGCGCTCAATATATTCAACCTTGTTTTGCTGCTCTTTCTTCATTTACTGCACCTCACGGGGAATAATTCTGTTCCTCTCGGAAACTCTGTTGAAATGATTCGTTAAAAGCATAATACACCAATTTAACTAACGTATTATAGCACACGCTTTCGACAATGACAAGGAATCTTCGATTAAATTAATATTTCCGTAAAAATTTGTAACGTTTCCTTGCCCGCATTGCGCGTGTACACGCGTACACCTCTGAGACGGCAAAAAGCGCCGTTTGTTCCGTAGTTTCTCGAAAAACATAGAAAAAACCGAGGAATCAAACCTCGGTTTTTACGCTGTGCGGCATGAAGTGCGAAAGCAGCTTGTATATGAGCTTTATAAGCTTTGCCGCGCCGTGGCTGAGCGCGAGCAGCCACAGGAAGATGAGCGGGGCGTACTTCGGCGCGTACACAAGCTCTTGCAGCCAGTAGTAGCAGAAGAACGTGTGCGTCAGCCACATCATGGCCGATTCTTTCCCCAGCTCTTCAAATACGCGGCTCAATAGCTGCAACGGTTTTGTCGGCAGCAGCACCGTCAGCGCGGCTATCATCGCCGTGGCGTTTGCAAAGCCGTAGGTTTTGTTGTTGTGCGGGCGCACGAAGAACACTGCAACCATGACGGCAAGCGCCGCTATGCACCATGTCGGCTTTCCGGCAAAGCGCGCCTTAAGGCGCGAAAGAACATTGTAGCGCGCGAAGATAACGCCCGTGGCGTAAGCGGGGAACAGCTCCATAAGCTCTCGTGCGCGCGCGTAGAATACGGTGTCTTTCAGCGCGGCGAGTGTATCCAGCTCCATAAGCGGCGGGATGATGTACAAGAATACCGCGTTAACAAGCACGAGGATGAAGAGATCCGCGAAAATGTTGGCGTTTTTGCGCTCGGTGAAGCGCTTCAAGGCGGGGAAGAGAATCAGCAGTACCGCAAACGGCAGCAGGAACCACCATTCCGCGTTATACGAAAAGCTCAAGCCGAGGAAGTTGTACACAAGCTCCGAGCCTTTGAAGCTCCCGGCCTTTACCGCCTTAACTATTATAATAGGTAAACACACGAAGAAAACCTTCCAAAAGGTTTTGTAGAGATTGAGTAAATGCCGCGAAATGAGTGAGGACGCGTCCTCGCCGGAGAGCGAGGAGCGGTAAAGCCCGTAGCCGCTTAAAAATGTGAGCATCGGCATACATACGCACCCGAACGCACCCAGCAGCAACGAAAGCCCCGTGCCGTTGATGTAGAAGATAGAGAGGTATTCCCCGCTCAGTACGCGCTCCGGGAACGCAAAAAGGTGGTGGTAGAGCATGAAGCAGATTGCTATACCTTTTATATAATTGGTGTCTTTTTTCGTAAAGTCCACGGTGTGTCCTCCGCCAAAATGGCTGAATATCGTTAATTTAATGCGCATACGCGCGCTAAAACCATTGCCTTTTTGCGTATTATACCATTGCGCCCGCCCGCGCGTCAATTATAAGCTGACGTAAGTCGAACACCTGCGCCCGACAGCTTAAGTATAAACCGCCTTGTACAAGCATACAATACTACGGGTGATGAAGTAATGACGAAAAAACGCAAAGGCGCACTGCCGCTTGCAGTTTCTATAATAATTCCGCTCGCCGTGGGCGGGCTGTCCGCGCTTTTAACGCGCGACGGGATGAAGCTTTTTAAGCTTATGAATAAGCCGCCGCTTTCGCCGCCGAATTGGGCGTTCCCCGTGGCATGGACGGTGCTTTATGTTCTTATGGGTGTGGCGGCGTATCTTGTCTATTCATCCTCGGCTTCCGATGTGCGGCGCGAGCGAGCGCTGACCTTTTACGCCGTCCAGCTCGGCATGAATTTCTTCTGGTCAATAATCTTTTTCGTGCTGGAAATGTACCTGACGGCGTTCGTGTGGCTTTTGGGTATGTGGGCGCTTATCGCGGTGAGCACGGTGCTTTTTTATCATATCGATCGCCGCGCGGGTTTTCTCCTGCTGCCCTATCTCCTGTGGACAGCCTTCGCCGGGTATCTCAACATGGGCATATTTCTGCTCAATTGAGGAACAATTTCAAATTTATAGCAGCATTGAAGCTTGACGTTTGGCAGGCATCAACGCTGCTTTATACGTTTGACACTTTTTTGTCTAAACAAGAATTGAACATGAGTTAGGCAAATTCAATAAAAATAGCTAAAAAAATGCGCCATGAACATTTTTTTGCCGTTTAACTTGCATATTTTTAGCGAGTGTGATAAAATATCCACGAATGTACTACAGCATTGCTTATACCATTTAACAAGGGGGGACGCAAATGGAAAATAAGGCCAAGATTATCACGGTCGCCGGTAAGGGCGGTGTCGGTAAGACATCAATTTCCGCATCTATAGTCAGGCTGCTTGTTGAAAAATATCCCGACAAGCGCATTCTTGCCATAGATGCCGATCCCGCTGTCGGATTGTCCGTTGCTCTTGGCGTGGACGTTAAGCTGACGCTGG
>CAYRPD010000046.1:0-6945 GCA_964426095.1 uncultured Oscillospiraceae bacterium
AGGCGCTGCAATTTGCCGATATCGGCATTGAGCTTGCCATTTCCCGCGGCGGCGACCAGACGGTTATTAAGGATAGGCTGAGCTTTGAATTCTTCGGCGGGCGCGGCTTCGAGGTGGAAAAGCGGACAAAGGTGAAATCCCGCGTCATGGCGAACACCCTGGCCGAGCTTATGCGCGATTCAAGCCGCGTCATGGTTATGGGACACCGCTTTGCAGACCTTGACGCGATAGGCGCGGCGGTGGGTGTGTGCTGCCTTGCGCGCGCTTGCGATGTAAAGGCGCAGATAGTGGTAGACCCCAATAAAAACGCCGCCCATGCACTTATAGACATGGTGCGCGCGGAGCCGGAATATAAGGACGCATTTTTGACTCCCGCCGAGGCGCTTTTGCGCGCCGACAGCAGGACGCTTCTTGTCATAGTGGATACAAACCGCCCAGAGCAAGTCGAAAACGCCGAGCTTCTTTCCGCTTGCAGCCGCGTTGCCGTCATCGACCACCACCGCGTGGCCGCGACCTACATTCAAAACGCAGCCTTGGGCTTTATCGAGCCTTATGCTTCTTCCGCCTGTGAGCTGTTGACGGAGATTTTGCAAGAGGTCATAGAGCAGACGAGCATACTCAAATGCGAGGCAGACGCGATGCTCGCCGGTATAGTTTTAGATACCAAGAGCTTTACCATACGCACGGGCGACCGCACCTTTGACGCGGCGGCGTATCTGCGCCGCGCCGGAGCGGACACCACAGAGGTCAAAAAGCTTCTGCAAACCGGCATGGAGGACACGATAGCGCGCTATAAGATAATGCAGAGCGCCGAGCTATATAGGGGCATTGCAATCGCCGTGCCCACCGAGGCGCAAAACCGCATAGTCGCCGCCCAAGCGGCGGACGAGCTTTTGAACATCTCCGGCGTGAACGCGTCCATAGTCGTCTCTCCGGATGTAAACGGCGGGGCGTTCGCTTCCGCGCGCAGCATAGGGGAGCTGAACGTGCAGCTTATAATGGAAAAGCTCGGCGGCGGCGGCAACAGAAGCGCCGCGGCGGTGCAGTTTAAGGATAAGGACGTGGCAGAGGCCGTGAATGCGGTGTACGCCGCGATAGATGATTACTTCGGATAATTAATAAAGGAGATAGGATAATGAAAGTTATATTCAATGTTGATGTCAAGGGACAGGGCAAAAAGGGCGAGCTGAAAGAGGTTTCCACGGGCTACGCGAGAAACTATCTCTTCCCCCGCAACCTCGCAACCGAGGCCACGCCCGATAATCTCAACGCTTTCAAGCTCAAGGAAAAGGCCAAGGCCGCGCAGATAGCCAAGGAGAAG
This sequence comes from uncultured Oscillospiraceae bacterium, assembly GCA_964426095.1. Lineage (GTDB taxonomy): Bacteria > Bacillota > Clostridia > Oscillospirales > Oscillospiraceae > Limivicinus. Next base: position 1,322 of record CAYRPD010000046.1, read on the forward strand.
GCACAGGCCGAGGAATACGCCAAGAAGCTCTCCGGCGTGCAGGTGACGATACGCGCAAAGGCCGGGGCAAACGGCAAGCTTTTCGGCGCGGTGACCTCGCAGGAAATCTCCGATGCGCTGCGCGAGCAGTTTGAAATGGATGTGGAGAAGAACAAAATCGTGCAGCCCGAGCCGATAAAGAGCTACGGCAGCTTCACCGTGAAAGCCAAGCTCGGCTACGAAATAAGCGGCACGATAAACGTGCTTGTTGTAGAGGGATAATTTTTAATGGATGAACTGTTAGGCCGCCGCGTGCCGCATTCGGCTTCGGCAGAGCAAGCGGTTATAGGCTCTATGCTCATTGACCCGCGCTGTATTCCCGAGGTGCTGGAAAGACTGCGGGGCGAGGAATTTTATATTAAGCTCAATCGCAATTTCTTTGAAACGATGGCGGCGATGTTCGCCTACGGGCAGACGATAGACCCCGTGACGGTGTTGGAGCAGCTCCACGTGCGAGGGGTTTACACCGATGAGTGCGATGCGTACATGGCCGAGGTCATGCGCGTCACGCCCACGGCCTCAAACGTCATGGAATATGCCGACATTGTGCGCGACCGCGCGCTTTTGCGCCGCTTGGGCGAGACGGCGGACGAGATAAACACGATGGTGTACTCCGACGCGGGCGAGGCGGAAACGCTTTTGGAAGCGGCCGAGCGGAAAATCTACGCGCTGCGCCAGGGACGGAGCGTGGGCGGCCTTATGCCCATTTCCGCCATAGTGCAGAATGTTTTTGACACCTTGAGCGAAACGGCGGCCACGGGCAACAAGATTCCCGGACTTAGCACCGGGCTTCCCGACCTTGACCGCACCATTCTCGGCCTTAATAAGTCCGAGCTTGTGCTCATCGCGGCGCGTCCGGGCATGGGCAAAACGAGCATTGCCCTCAACATCGCGCTTCACGCGGCTATGACGCTTCATAAAACCGTGGCGATATTCTCGCTTGAAATGTCGCGTGAGCAGTTGGTTTCGCGCCTTTTGTCGCGCGCGGCGCTCGTGCCGGGGCAGGGGCTTTTGACAGGCCAGCTCACCGAGCAGCAATGGCGCGCCATTGCCGATGCCGCCCAGGCTTTGAGCACAACGGATATAAGAATAGACGATAACCCCACGCTCACGGTGTCGGACATGAACGCCCAGTGCCGCCGCGTGGAGGGGCTGGATCTCGTGGTGATAGACTATTTGCAGCTCATGCAGTCTGCCGGCAGCGGCCACACCTGGTCAAACGAGAGCCGCACCCAAGCCGTCAGCGATATCAGCCGCATGATGAAGATAATGGCCAAGGAGCTGAATGTGCCGGTGGTGTGTTTGTCGCAGCTGTCGCGTGCCAATGAATCCAGACAGGATAAGCGCCCCATACTCTCCGACCTTCGTGAATCCGGCTCTATTGAGCAGGACGCGGACGTGGTTATCGGCCTATATCGTGACGGGTATTATAATAAAGAATGCGAAAACCCCAACCTTGCCGAAGCAATAGTGCTGAAAAACCGCAAGGGCGAAACGGGCACGGTGGAGCTTGCGTGGCTGCCGGAGTATACATCCTTCGGCTCGGTTAGCAGACGCGATGACTGAGCTTATTAACCGTCTCCTGCTCCCCTACGGGATGAAGAGCGTGCTGTGCGCCGTTTCCGGCGGGGCGGACTCCGTGTGCTTGCTGCACCTGCTCTGCCGCGCGGGGAAAGAGCGCGGCTTTCGCGTGTGTGCGGCGCATTATAACCACGGCATACGCGGCGAAGAGGCCGCGCGCGATGAGGCGTTTACGGCGGCGCTTTGCGAAAAACTCGGCGTTGAATATATGAGCGAGGCAGGCGATGTTCCCGCTTACGCACGCGAAAACCGCCTCGGTACGGAAGAGGCGGCGCGCATTTTGCGCTATGAGTTTTTAGAGCGCGCGGCAAAGGCGCTGGAGTGCGAATATATCGCCACGGCGCACAATGCCGATGACAATGCGGAAACCATGATATTCAACCTCGCTCGCGGGAGCGGGGCTAAGGGGCTGTGCGGCATCCCGGCGCAAAGAGGGAAGCTTATCCGCCCCATAATCGGCGTAACGCGCCGGGAAATAGAAGCCTACCTTGAAGAGCATAGCCTACCCCACGTTGAGGACAGCACCAACGCCCTTGACGATTATTCCCGCAACCTCATCCGCCACAACGTCATGCCGGAGCTTCGGAAGCTTAACCCCGGTTTAGCCGAGGCGTGCCTACGCACGGCGGAGCTTTTGCAGCAGGATGAGGAGCATTTTTCCCGCGCCGTGCAGGAGTTTTTGGAGAAACACTTTGACGGCGAGAGTGTGGACGCGTCAGCGCTTCGGGCGCTTGATGCGGCGATTTCGTCGCGCGTTGTGCGCGCGCTTTGGGGAAAAAGCCTATCTATGGTTCACGTGCGCGCGGTGCTTGCACTCGCGGAGAGCACGGAGCTTAGCTTTGCCGATGTCCCCGGCGGGCGGATAAAAAGCGAGCGCGGGCGGATATATTTTCGCGATAACGGCGCAGATGAGCGGGCTTTTACTCCGATTGAAGAGCGCAGAATCGACATCGGGCGGGAAGTAAGCGTTCCCGAAGCGGGGGTTAAAATACGCGCGTATTACGAGGATGAGAGACAAGAAATTAACGGCTTGTTCAAGACTTATCGCCTCAAATGTGAGAGTATATACGGGTGTATTTATTGTACCGGCAGAAAGCCGGGGGATAAGCTTGCGCCCGTGGGGCGCGGCTGCACCAAAACCCTCAAAAGCCTCTTTGCCGAAAAGGGCATGACAAAGGCCGAGCGCGAAAGGAGCGTTATTCTTCGCGATGAGCGGGGGATACTGCTTGTTGACGGCTTGGGGATAGATGAGCGAGTTAAAGCAGAGCCGGGAGAAAGAATACTCTGCATAGAAATAGAAAAAATATAGTTTTGGGGAGAAAACAGATGGAACCGATGGAAAAGGATATAGAAAAGGTACTCATATCGCAGATTGAAATTGAAAAGAACGTCCAGCGCATAGGCGCGCAGATTTCCGCCGACTATGAGGGGGAAGAGCCTATATTTGTGGGTGTTTTGAAAGGCTGCTTTATATTCATGGCGGATCTTATGCGCCATGTCACGATAAACTGCTCTATGGACTTTATGGCCGTGTCCTCTTATCAGGGCACAAGCTCTACGGGCGCTGTGAAAATAAATAAGGATCTCAATGAGGACATTGCCGGTAAGCACGTCATAATCGTTGAGGACATTTTGGATTCCGGCGTGACGCTTGAATACCTCAAGCGCGCCCTCGAAGCGAGAAAGCCTGCGAGCATCAAAATCGTCACGCTCATGGATAAGCCCTCGCGCAGAAAGGCCGACATTAAGGCCGATTACTTCTGCTTTGAAGTGCCGGACGCGTTTGTGGTCGGCTACGGGCTTGACTATAACGAGCGCTACCGCAATCTCCCCTACATCGGCATTTTGAAGCCGAAGGTGTACGCCGGGGAGTAATAAACGTATTTAATCTTGTATTTTTTATAATACAGCATTAGATATACCGATTTAAGGATGTGACCGTTTTTTGAAACCCAATCGCAACAGAACAAGAGACTTGGGGTTTTATGCGCTGCTGCTTGTCATTCTCGTGGCAGTCATATTCACCATGACTCAGGACAGCGAAGAAAATCAGGTGGAAAGCTACAGCGAGCTGGTAGAGCTTTTCAAGGCAGAAAAGGTGCAGTCGTTCCAGACCAAAGGGACGACAATGCTCTTGAAAGTGCGCACCGATGACCCCGTAAAGCCCGTTGAGGAAATGACCTATGAGCTTTACAGCTTCTCGGTGTTCTATGAAGATCTCAATGACCTAATTATGAGCCAAAAGGCCAGGGGGATAATCGAGGAATACGATTACGGCAAGGGTGCGGAGATCCCTTGGTGGGCAAGCTTCCTGCCGTACCTTATCATCATGGGCGGCGCGATGCTGCTGTGGTACGTGATGATGAACAGAGCCGGCGGTATGAACGGCGGCGTGAGCAAGTTCAGCAAGGCGCGCACCAAGCTCGGCAGTGATGAAAAAACGAAAAAGACCTTTGCCGATGTCGCCGGGTGCGACGAGGAAAAAGAAGAGCTGGCCGAGATAGTCGATTTTCTTAAAGACCCCAAATCCTACACCGCAATGGGCGCGCGCATTCCCAAGGGCGTGCTGCTTGTCGGCCCTCCGGGCACGGGTAAAACCCTGCTTGCCAAGGCTGTGGCGGGCGAGGCGAACGTGCAGTTTCTCTCCATCTCCGGCTCTGACTTTGTGGAGCTTTATGTGGGTGTCGGCGCAGGCCGCGTGAGAGACCTTTTTGACCAAGCCAAGAAAGCCGCCCCCCGCGATTATATTTATAGATGAGATTGACGCTGTCGGTCGTCAGAGAGGCAGCGGCCTCGGCGGCGGCCACGATGAGCGCGAGCAGACGCTCAACCAGCTGCTTGTGGAGATGGACGGCTTTGGCAGCAATGAGGGAGTTATCGTCATGGCGGCCACGAACCGCGCTGACATTTTGGATAATGCGCTATTGCGTCCCGGCCGCTTTGACAGACAGGTTTATGTCGGCTTGCCCGACATTCGCGGCCGCGAGGCCATTTTGAAGATTCACTCCCGCGATAAGCAGCTGGCCGACGATGTTGACCTCAACTCTATCGCAAAGGGTACGCCGGGCTTTGCCGGGGCAGACCTTGAAAACCTCATGAATGAGGCGGCCTTGCTCGCCGTGCGCCGCAAGCACCGCTTTATCACCATGGAGGATGTGGACGAGGCTGTTTTGAAGGTGCAAATGGGACCTGAGAAGAAGAGCCGCAAGATGAGCGACAAGGCGCGCCGTCTCACCGCTTACCACGAATCCGGCCACGCCGTGGCGGGTAAGTTCCTCACGCACGTTGACCCCGTTCACTATATCACGATTATACCCCGCGGCGCGGCGGGCGGCTTTACGCTCTTCCGTCCGCAGGAGGATCTTGAAAACTTCAAGTCCCGCGAGGAGATGTTTGAAAACATCGTTATGGCGCTCGGCGGGCGCATCGCGGAAAAACTGTTCCTTGACGATATTTCCACCGGCGCATCGGGCGATATCCAGCAGGCAAGCTCCATTGCCCGCGACATGGTGATGAAATACGGCATGAGCGAGCGCTTAGGGCCTATATCCTATGACACCTCCGGCCACAGCATCTTCATCGGGCGCGATTTCGGCCAGACGAAGAGCTATTCCGAGGAGACCGCCGCGATAATTGACGAAGAGGTTAAAAAGCTCTTCGACAGCGCTTCCGAAATGTGCGAAAAGATTCTCTCCGAGCACGCCGACCAGCTTCGCGCGATTGCCGAGTACCTCTTGGAGCATGAGACCATGGAAGCCGAGGAGTTTAATTACTACTTTGAGCACGGCGAGTTTATGCCGATTTCGGCCAAAAAGATACGCGAGGCGAGAAATGATTCCACTATCGAGCGCCCCGCCCGCCATATCTCCATGACGGACGGCTACGCCGAGGAAGCCGCTGAAGTGGATAACGGCGTTAGCGAAGCCGCACCTAACGGCGAAGCGGCCTCTTCCCCCGCAGACGGCATTGCCGACGCAGCCGACAACGGCGAAGAAAAGTAAAAC
>CAYRPD010000046.1:7045-9534 GCA_964426095.1 uncultured Oscillospiraceae bacterium
AGAGGGGATTTCATCAGTTATAACTGATGAAATCCGAAAAACAGAGTTGAATTTCAGTTATAAACGGGATATAATAAGAGCAAATGAGGAGAAGGAGACGGGGCAAAATGATTAAAAGGGAAATGTACATGAAGCGCATTCGCCCGTTTATCGGGACGGAGCTTATAAAGGTGATGACGGGCATACGCCGCTGCGGGAAGTCGGTAATGCTGGATTTGATAAAGGAAGAGCTGATAGAATCAGGCATAAGCCCCTCGCAGTTTATCTCGGTCAATTTTGAGGACATGAACTTTGCTCATCTGCAAAACGCACAAGCGTTACACGAGGAGATAACAAAGCGCGCCGAGGAAATCGACGGCAAGGTGTATTTGTTCTTTGACGAAATCCAAGAGGTGACGGATTGGGAGAAGTGCATAAACTCTCTGCGTGTTACGCTTGACTGCGATATTTACATCACGGGGTCAAATGCAAAGCTCCTCTCCGGTGAGCTTTCAACCTATCTCGGCGGGCGGTATGTAGAGTTTGTGATTTATCCGTTCTCCTTTGCCGAGTTTACGGAGCTTTACCGCACGGTTACGCTGGGCGCGTCCGTGCAGGAGTGCTTCAAAGACTATCTTGTGCTCGGCGGTATGCCGTATCTCGCAAACATTCGCTATCAGTCTGAACCTTCTAAGCAGTATTTGAATGACCTATTCAATTCAGTACAGCTGAAGGACATTGTAAAGCGCAACAAAATCCGCGATGCGGACTTGCTGGAGCGCATAATCGCCTATGTCATTGCGAATATCGGCACTACCTTTTCCGCAAGCTCCTTGGCGAAGTTTCTGAAAAATGAGCAGCGCGCCGTTGCGCCCGAGACGATATTGAATTACGTCAAGTATTGCTGCGATGCGTATCTCTTCTACCAAGTCAAGCGTGAGGATTTGCAGGGCAAGCAGATATTAGCCACAAACGAGAAGTATTACTTGGCCGACCATGGTATACGCGAAGCGGTGTTCGGCGGGAATATGCGCGATATCAACCTCGTTTTGGAGAACATTGTGTATATGGAGCTTTTGCGCCGCGATTATAAGGTGACAATAGGCAAGGCGGGGGAACGGGAAATTGACTTTGTGTGCTCACGCCGGGGAGAACGGATTTATGTGCAGGTGGCGTATTTGCTGGCTTCGGAGGAAACCGTACGGCGCGAGTTCGGTGCGTATGACAACGTGCGGGATAATTACCCAAAGTATGTAGTTTCGCTGGACGAGTTTGATATGAGCCGTGACGGCATAAAACACCGTAATATCCGCGACTTTCTCTTGCAAGAGGAGTGGAAGTAACATCCCCGCTTTTCCTATTGAGAATCGGATGAAAATATGGTATAGTGTAAAAAACAAAAATGTTTACGCGGCGAAAAGGAGATTGATATATATGAAGCTTGGTATAGTAGGTTTGCCGAATGTCGGAAAGACCACGCTTTTCAACGCCCTCACCGGCTCTAAGGCCGAGACGGGCGCTTACGCAAACGCCGGGGCAAAGCCCAACATAGGCAACGCCAAAGTCCCCGATGAGCGCTTGGACTGGCTGGCCGAATACTACCACCCGAAAAAGTACAGCCCCGCGACAATAGAATTTGTGGATGTGGCGGGCGTGACCAAGGGCGGCAAGGGCAACGAGGTTTTTCAGGCGATACGCCAAACGGACGCGCTTGTGCACGTGGTGCGCTGCTTTGATAATGATGATATCTTTCTTGAAAAAGCTGACGCAAAGCGCGATGCCGAGACCTTTGACCTTGAAATGATCCTCGCGGACATGGAAATTGTCGAGCGGCGACTGGAGCGCGCGAAGAAAAACGCCAAGAGCGGCGACAAGAAGTATAAGCGCGAGGCAGAGATGTGCCAAGCGCTGCTGGAGCACTTGGAGGGCGAAAAGGGCGCAAGGTCGTTCGAGTTTACGGAAGAGGATAACGACATCTTGGTGGACGGCGGCCTTATGACCGTGAAGCCCGTGATATATGTGGCAAACCTTGACGAGGACGGCATGGCCGACTATGAAAATAACCCCAACTACAAAGCGCTCAAAGCCCTTGCCGATGAGCAGGGCGCGGCAGTGCTGCCGGTGGCGGCAAAGTTTGAAGAGGACATTGCCGAAATGGACGCGGACGAGGCGAAGATGTTTATGGAGGATCTCGGCCTGACGGAAACGGGGCTGGATAGGCTCATCCGTACCTCGTATGAGCTTTTGGGTTATATCTCGTTTTTGACCGCGGGCGAGGACGATGTTCACGCGTGGACGATAGTGCGCGGCACGAAAGCCCCCCGCGCCGCCGGAAAAATACACACCGACATCGAGCGCGGCTTTATCCGCGCGGAGATAGTCGCTTTTGAAGATCTCAAGGCCTGCGGCAGTGTCGCGGCGGCAAAGGAAAAGGGGCTTTTCCGCTTAGAGGGCAAGGAATACGTGATGCAGGACGGCGATGTGACGAATTTCCGCTTCAATGTCTGAGC
>CAYRPD010000046.1:9634-12140 GCA_964426095.1 uncultured Oscillospiraceae bacterium
AAATGGCACAAAAACTGTTAATAGCCTGTGAATTGTGGCGCGCGGGCGCACTTTTCCCTTGACTTTGCCGCGCGCGCTGTGCTATCCTAGCTTGGTAATAAGGGAGTAGCTTTCGCCCGAATGCGCACGGCGCAACAGGGTGTCGGCGCGTCGTCAACACGGCCTTTATCCAAGGTTCGGCGCACCGGGTACGCTTCACGTTGTATTTAGCGAGACTTTTACAGCATATTCGCTGTGAAAGTCTCTTTTTTGTGCGTGAGACGTGGTAGAATATGAATAGCTACGAAAGGGGATTAGGCATGAAGTATTATTTGGAGAAAAAGGAGACCGTGCTCAACGAGCTTAACAGCGGCGTGGACGGTTTGACCTCTGCCGAGGCACAGCGCCGCTTGGAGGAAAACGGGCGCAACAAGCTTTCCGCCCCGCCTCAAAAGTCGCTCATAGCGCGTTTCTTCGAGCAGATGGCAGACCCGATGATAATCATTCTGCTTGTCGCGGCGGCGATAAGCGGGGTGCTGGCAGTGGTAGAGGGCGAAAGCTTTGCCGATGTTATTATCATCCTCGCCGTTGTGCTTATCAACGCCGTTTTGGGCGTTTATCAGGAGAGCAAGGCCGAAAAAGCGATTGAGGCCTTGCAGGAGATGAGCGCGGCAATGTCGCACGTGCTGCGTGACGGCAAGCTTTGCACCGTTCCGAGCGAGGAGCTTGTTGTGGGCGATGTAGTAATGCTTGAAGCCGGGGACGCTGTTCCCGCCGACGGACGTATACTGCAAAGCGCGAGCCTCAAGCTTGAAGAGGCGGCGCTGACGGGCGAATCCGTGCCGGTGAACAAGATTATTTCTCTCTTGGAGCTGGGCGAGGCGAACGATGTGCCCCTCGGCGACAGGCGCAACATGGTGTACATGGGCTCTACCGTGGCCTATGGGCGCGGCAGCGCCGTCATCACCGCCACGGGCATGGACACCGAGATGGGCAAGATAGCGGACGCGCTTGCCAAGGCCGAGGACGGGGACACCCCGTTGCAAATCAAGCTCGGCCAGCTTTCCAAGATTCTTACGTGGCTTGTGCTCGGTGTTTGCGCGCTGGTGTTCGGCGTGCAGCTTTTGCGCGCGGGCGGCCTCGGCTTTGAGGTTGTTCTCAACTCCTTTATGATAGCCGTTTCTCTCGCGGTTGCGGCCATTCCCGAGGGGCTTGCCGCCGTTGTGACGGTGGTGCTTTCAATAGGCGTGACGAATATGTCTAAGCGAAACGCCATTATCCGCCGCCTTACCGCAGTTGAAACTCTCGGCTGTGCGCAGATTATCTGCTCGGATAAAACCGGCACTCTTACGCAAAATAAGATGACCGTTGTGGACTACTTCGGCGATGATGAAAACGACCTTGCTTCTGCCATGGCACTGTGCTCGGATGCGGAGCTTGGCGATGAGGGCGCAGTTACGGGCGAGCCGACGGAAGCGGCGCTCGTTGCGTGGGCATACAAGCTCGGCCTTGATAAAAACACGCTCAAAGCAAAGTACATCCGCTGCGCCGAAGCGCCGTTTGACTCTGCAAGAAAGCTCATGAGCACCGTGCACCTCACGGAAAACGGCTGCATCCAGTACACCAAGGGCGCACCCGATGTTCTTTTGGCAAAGTGCACTTCTTATATAGAAAACGGCGAAGTAAAGCCCATGACCGAGAGCTACCGCGCCCGCGTGGAGCAGGCGAACAAGGCCATGGCAGATAGAGCGCTTCGCGTGCTTGCCTGTGCAAAGCGTGTGTGGAGCGAAAAGCCCGCGTCCAGCGAGCCGGACTATCTTGAAACCGAGCTTTGCTTCATGGGGCTTTGCGGCATGATAGACCCCGTCCGCCCGGAGGTTGCCGCGGCGATTCAGGAATGCCGCGCCGCCGGTATTCGCCCGATAATGATAACCGGCGACCATGTCGATACCGCCGCCGCCATAGCGCGCGAGCTGGGGATACTTGCCGACGGCACCTGCGCCATCACCGGCGCACAGCTTTCCGAGCTGAGCGACGAGGAGTTTAAGGAAGTATTCCAAACCATAAGCGTATACGCGCGTGTTCAGCCCGAGCACAAAACGCGCATAGTAAACGCGTGGCGTGAAGCAGGCTACGTCACCGCCATGACCGGCGACGGCGTGAACGATGCGCCCAGCATAAAATCCGCCGACATCGGCGTGGGCATGGGTATCACGGGCACGGACGTTACCAAGAGCGCCGCCGATATGGTGCTTGCGGACGATAACTTTGCCACTATCGTCTCCGCCGTTGAAGAGGGGCGCAGGATATACGATAATATCCGCAAGTGCATCCAGTTCCTGCTCGGCTCTAACATGAGCGAGGTTATAAGCATCTTCGCCGCCACCCTCATGGGCTTTAATATACTCCAGCCTGTGCATCTTCTGTGGATAAACCTTGTAACGGACTGCTTCCCCGCGCTCGCACTGGGCGTTGAAAAGGCAGAGCCGGACATCATGAAGCGCAAGCCCCGTGACGCAAAGGCCGG
>CAYRPD010000047.1:0-10249 GCA_964426095.1 uncultured Oscillospiraceae bacterium
AAGTATGCCTGCGGGTGGGCGCAGACGGGGCAGATTTCGGGGGCTTTTTCGCCGATGACGAGGTGGCCGCAGTTGCGGCATTCCCAAACCTTGACCTCGCACTTTTGGAAAACTTCCTGCGCCTCGACATTGTGCAAAAGCGCGCGGTAGCGCTCCTCGTGATGGCGCTCGATGTCCGCCACCATGCGGAACTTCGCCGCCAGCTCCGGGAAGCCCTCTTTTTCCGCCGTCTCGGCAAAGCCGGCGTACATATCCGTCCACTCGTAGTTTTCGCCCTCGGCGGCGGAGACGAGGTTTTCCGCCGTGCTGCCTATGCCGCCCAGCTCCTTGAACCACATCTTCGCGTGTTCCTTTTCGTTGTCCGCCGTTTTCAAAAACAGCGCCGCAATCTGCTCAAAGCCGTCTTTCTTGGCCTTAGAGGCAAAGTAGGTGTACTTGTTTCTTGCCTCGCTCTCGCCTGAAAAGGCGGTTTTGAGGTTTTGCTCGGTCTGAGTACCGGCATATTTTCCTGCCATAGCGTTAAAACTCCTTTATTTACATTAATTTTAATGCGATTTCATCATTTATTCTTGCCCGCGTACCAAAACATCCACGCCACAAGCGCGATGAGCGCGAGCACCACAAGCGCGCCGAGCACAAGGTTGAATGCCCCGCTTATAAGCCCCGTGACGAGCCTCACCGCGAGCACCACTGCGCCGATTACCGCCGCGAGCACCGCCAGCGCCACAACGAGCTTCACTATTTTCTTAGTATCCATAAAAATACCTCCGTTTATGTATGTCTCATGCGAAAAGAGGAATATATTTTAATTCCGCATTGATTATAATGCAATAACGTGTCGAAATGTGTCGAATGCGTGATTAAATGCTGAAAGCGCACGATAAACAATGCAAATACAATAAAAACAAGTGCGATTGCGCGATAAAATAATAAATCCGCATGATAAAAGCTGTGATTACAAATCAAATCCCTGCAATTACACGATAAAGCTTTAAATCCGCACGAATATTATGCCGTTTCCGAGCCGAGCCGGGACAAAACCTCGGCAAAATAATCGGGCAGGGGCGTTTCAAGCTCTATACGCTCACCTGTTGTCGGGTGGACGAATTTCAAGCGCCGCGCGTGGAGACACTGCCCCACCAAGCCCTTTTCCGGGCTGGGCGCGCCGTAGGTGAAATCGCCGAGCAGCGAGTGGCCGACCGAGGCCATGTGGACGCGGATTTGGTGCGTGCGCCCTGTGCGGAGTGAGCATTCCACGTGCGTGTACCCATTATAGCGCGCGAGAACGCGCCAATCCGTCTGCGCAGGGCGGGAGTTTTGGGGTGTGACGGCCATGCGCTTGCGGTCAGTCGGGTGGCGGCCTATGGGCTTATCTATCGTGCCCGCGTCCTCGCGCATCCGCCCGCGCACTACGGCCTCGTACACGCGCGACAAGCTCCTGTCGGCAAGCTGGGCGGCCAGCGCTTGGTGCGCCGCGTCATTCTTCGCGGCGATGATGAGGCCGGAGGTGTCCTTGTCTATGCGGTGGACTATGCCGGGGCGGCGCTCGCCGCCGATGCCGGAGAGCGTGTCGCCGCAGTGGTACAAAAGAGCGTTGACAAGCGTACTGTCCGGGTGGCCGGGTGCGGGGTGGACGACCATGCCGCGCGGCTTGTTGACAACTATAACATCCGCATCCTCAAAGACAATGTCAAGCGGAATATCCTGCGCAATGAGCGGTACTTCCGCCACTTCCGGCAGAATAACGCAATACTCCTCGCCCTCGCGGGTGCGATAGTTTTTCTTCAGCGCCGTGCCTGAAAGCGTGACAAGCTCCGCGTCAAGGAGCTTTTGCGCACCGGAGCGCGTCAGCTGCGGCAGGGTATGCGCAAGGAGAGCGTCGAGACGTTCGCCGCTCTCCCGTGCAGATATAAATACAGTATTCTCGTCCATTACTTGAACTCGTTGAGGATATCGTCAAGCGAGAAATCGTCCACGGTCTCAACGGGCTTTGCAGGGGCAGCCTTGGGCGCGGCGGGCTTTGCCGCCGGTGCGGGCGCGGCTGCGGGGGCAGCGGCGCGCGGCGCGCTCACGCTCTCCTCCGCCTTGGGGGCGGCGGGGCGCTTGGGCTGCTCTATGCCCATTGCTCTTGCCGTGGAGCTGGTGGCGCGGCCTGCTTCTACGCGGGCGTTGGCCTTTTCCCACTCGGCAAACGGGTCTGCGGCGCTGTAGCCGGGCGCGGCGGACTTTGCGGCCGGCTTTCTCGCGGGCTTTGCGTCAAGCTCGGGGTGGGCGGCTCTATACTGCTCGTAATCCTCTTCGTAAAGGGTCTTTTTGGGCTTGGCGTTGCGCTGCTGAACCTGGGCAGCGGCGCTCTGCTTCGGGCCGAAGCCCTCTAAGCTGCGTTCGCGGCGCGCGGCGGGGGAGTTATCCACGCTGCGGCCTTGAGCACCGACAGTGCGCCCGGCAGCGGCGGGTGCGGCGGACTTGCGCACGGGGGCAGCAGCGTCCTCGCTCTTGCGTTTACCGAAACCGAAGCGCGGAGAGGCCGTATCGTCCTCATCGTCATCGGCGCGGTACTTCTTTGCCTTTGCCTCGGCGGCGCGCTCGCGCGCGGGACGGGCGGGCGCGGTATCCTCGGCAAGGTCGTTCTTCTTGGCCTTTTTCAGCCCGCCGAAGCTCAAACGTTCGCGGTCTGCGCCCTCATCGTCCAGCTCGTCAAATTCATCCTCTTCAACCTTTTTGTCCTCGTTGCCGAAGATGATGTACACAATAAACAGCAGCGCAAACACCGTGATGAAGATATCCGCGACATTGAAAACCGCGAACTCCGGCAGAATGTCGAGCTTGAACATATCCACCACGTACCCGTACAGCACACGGTCAAGGCAGTTGGAAAGCCCGCCCGCCGTAACCAGCACCAAGCACCAGCGGCCAAAGCTGCCGTTGATGAAATTGGTGGCGAGGGCGACAATGACGGCCACGGTGAAAACCGCCGTGAGAATGATGAAATAAATACGTGCGCCGCCCCCGGCAAGGAAGCTGAACGCCGCCCCGTCATTGTGAAGCCGGACAAGGCTGATGATTCCGGGTATCAAGGGCTGAGTGACCGAGCCTACCATGAGATTGGCCGTGACCCAGTATTTCACGCCCTGGTCGAGAATGATGACCAAGATACCGATTATTGCATAAAGCATATCTTTCTCCTATCTGCCATCACGGATGATGGCGCGCGAAAAATAGTGTTCGTTCATCATTTTATCGTGTAAATGAACGGATAAGCTGACGAAAACAGCATTCCCCTGCCGGAAACTTACGCGGGAAACGCATTGACCCCTGTCAGCATAAACCGGGGCGACAGCATTTTGCCGCCCCGACTTATTATTTTAGAGAGTAGCAACCACGGCGGCGCAACGCGGGCAGAGGCCGGTTTCAGGGTCAGCCTTGACAGAGTGCATCCAGCAGCGCGGGCACTTCACGCCCGGCGCTTCCGTGACGGAGATTTTAAGCCCCGGATTGTTCACGCCCTCGCCGGTGACAGCGCCGTCTGCGGCCTCGTCCTCGGAGATAAGGCACTCGGAGACGATGAAGAGCTCAGCAAGATCCATGCTGTCAACAGTGTCAAGCGCGGCCTTTGCGCTATCATCGGTTGCGCGCAGAGTAACGGCAGCTTCCAGGGGCTTGCCGATGCGCTTATCGGCACGGGCAGCTTCCAAAACGCCGTTGACATCGGTGCGAAGAGAGATGAGCGTATCCCACTTGGAAAGCTCCTCATCGGTGAGCGCATACTCGGCAAAGGGCTTATTCATGCAGTTGAGCACGACGTTGCGGGCATCGTCACTCTCGCGGTGAGGCATGGCGAGCCAAATTTCATCGCAGGTGAAAGCGAGGATGGGGGCGAACATCTTGGTCATGCTGTCGAGAATGAGCCAAAGCGCGGTCTGCGCGGAGCGGCGCTTGAGAGAGTCGGGCGCTTCGCAGTAAAGTCTATCCTTGATGATGTCAAGGTAGAAGCTTGAAAGCTCCACCACGCAGAAGTCATTAATCGCGTGGGAGACAATGTGAAATTCGTAGTTATTATAAGCTTCGGCAACCTTGTTGATAAGGGCGTTGAGCTTGGTGACCGCCCAGCGGTCAAGCTCCAGCATCTCTTCGGGCGCTACGAGCTTATTGGGGTCAAAGCCCGCGAGGTTACCCAGGCAATAGCGCGCGGTGTTGCGGAACTTGAGGTAGTTTTGGCTGAGGTGCTTAAAAATATCCTTGGAGCAGCGCACGTCAACATGGTAATCGGCAGAGCCTGCCCACAGACGCACCATGTCCGCGCCGAATTCCTTGATAAGCTCGGCAGGGTCAACGCCGTTGCCGAGGGACTTGTGCATGGCCTTGCCCTCGCCGTCAACCGTCCAGCCGTGGGTCAGGCACTCTTTATACGGTGCGCCCTTGCCCATAGCGCCGACAGCAACCAACAAAGACGACTGGAACCAACCGCGGTACTGGTCGCCGCCCTCCATGTACATATCGCTCGGCCAGAAGCCCTGGTCGCGCTTCATGGCGGCGTAGTGGGTAGAGCCGGAGTCAAACCACCCGTCAAGGGTGTCGGTTTCCTTGGTGAAGTGCTTGCCGCCGCAGTGCGGGCAGACAAAGCCGTCAGGCAGAAGCTCGGCCGCATCCAGCTCAAACCAAGCGTTGGAGCCGCGCTCTTCAAAAATCGCGGCAACGGACTCGATAGAAGCCTCGGTGCAGACGGGCTTGTGGCACTCCTCGCAGTAGAACACCGGGATAGGCAAGCCCCAGCGGCGCTGACGGGAGATGCACCAGTCGGCGCGCTCGCGAATCATCGCGCCCATGCGATCCTTGCCCCATGCGGGCAGCCAGCGCACATCCTCGCACGCCTTGACGGCCTCTTCCTTGAACGAATCCACCGAGCAGAACCATTGCGGGGTCGCGCGGAAGATTATCGGGCTTTTACAACGCCAGCAGTGCGGGTAGGAGTGAACAATCTCCTCGGACGCGAAGAGCATTCCGCTCTCTTTCATGTCGGCAAGGATGATGGGGTTGGATTCTTCGGTGGTGAGGCCGGCGTACTTGCCGGCATAGTCCGTGTGGCGGCCTTGGTCGTCCACGGGGACAACCATTTCAATGCCGTAGCGCAGACAGGTCTGATAGTCATCCGCGCCGAAGCCGGGGGCAGTGTGAACGCAGCCCGTACCGGAGTCCATAGTGACGTAATCGGCAAGAAGCAGGCGGGAGGTCTTATCAATAAACGGGTGCTGCGCGAGCATATTTTCAAAGAACGCGCCCTCGTGCGTCTCGATGATTTCATACTCTTCAAAGCCGCCCACGCCCATGACCTTCTCCGTGAGCGCTTCGGCCATGATGTAGATTTCGCCGTTGGGAGCTTTGACAAGGGCGTACTGCTCTTTCGGGTTCATCGCAATGGCGAGGTTGCCGGGCAGCGTCCAAATAGTAGTCGTCCAAATGACGAAGTAGAGCTTAGAATGGTCGATGTGGGAGAGCTTCCCCAAATCATCGCGCATGGGGAACTTGACGTAAACGGTGGTACAGGGGTCATCGCGGTACTCGATTTCCGCTTCGGCGAGGGCGGTTTCGTCCTTGGCGCACCAGTAAACGGGCTTCAAGCCCTTGTAGATGTGGCCGTTCTGATACATCTTGCCGAAGATGCGGATTTCGTCTGCCTCAAAGCCGCGGCTCATGGTTCTGTAGGGGTGCTCCCAATCGGCGATAACGCCCAGGCGCTTAAACCCGTCCATCTGACGCTGCACGTACTTCTCCGCGTACGCTTCGCAGGCGGAGCGGAAGTCCGCCACGCTCATGGCCTTGTGGTTAAGGCGCTGTTCCTTGATTATGGCGCTTTCAATGGGCATACCGTGGTTATCCCAGCCGGGGATATAGGGGGTGTAGTACCCGCGCATGGCGTAGGAGCGGGTGATAAAGTCCTTAATGCACTTATTCAGGGCGTGACCCATGTGGATATCGCCGTTGGAGAACGGAGGGCCGTCATGCAGATTAAAGCGCTCGTGCCCCTCGTTTTTCTTGAGCATTTCGTTGTAGATATCAAGCTCCTGCCAGTGGGAGAGCATTTCCGGCTCGCGCTTGGGCAAGCCCGCACGCATGGGAAAGTCGGTTTTCGGAAGATTGAGTGTAGAGTTGTAATCCTGAGGCATTGTTTTTATACTCCTGTATGTCTATTAGAATAAGTATATAACGCCGCAACGGAGCGAGCGTAAAACCGAGGAGCTTTTACTCCCTGTCGGTTGAAACCGCGCGCCCCGATAATCGGCATGGTATACCCTTAACCTGAAAAATCAGAGGTTAAAGGTTTGGGTGCGGTCAACGGGCTTTTTGGGCTTCTGGGGTGCTTTCATAGCTGAGGAAATGTCAATATCCACGTTCGGCTCGGGGCGAAGCTTGGAAACGGACTCCTCTATGCTGCGCACGGCCTCGTCCACGCTTTCACTCTCGGCCTTGGGCGCGGCGGGCTTTGCCTTCGCTGCGGCAGGTGCGGGTGAAACGGAAAGGCCGGAGGATATAGCGTCAAGGTTGCGAAGCTGGGTGGCGCAAAGCGCCTTTGCCGCGTCAAAGAACTTTTCCGTGGCGGCCTTGGCATCGTCAAGCTTCTTCTGCGCGGCGGCGGCCTCGTCCTCTATGCCGCCTATGCGCGCCTTGGCCTTGGCATCGGCATCGGCTATCATCGCCGCTGCGCGCTCGCGAGCCTCGGTCTCTATCTGCACGGCCAGCTTCTGCGCGCTGAGCACGGCCATGTTGAGCGCCTCTTCATTGGCGCGGTATTCTTCTATCTTGCTCACAAGCACCTTCATCTTGCTTTTGAGCACGGTGTTTTCCTTTTGGCAGGCGGTCAAATCGTCTGCTATTTCATCAAGAAAATCGTCAACGGCGGCGGTGTCGTACCCGCCTATTCGCATTTTTTCAAACGCCTTTTCACGAATATCCTGAGCAGTAATCATAATTCTTTCTCCTTTTCTTGTGTGTTAAGATGACTGTTTCACAGATATTGGCCGTCAGTCACGGCGGCATCCGTCTGTGCGCCGAGAATATCGACGTTTTGCGGGGTGACGAAATAGGTTTTGGCGCTCACGGGGGTGATTTTGCCGGAGAGAGCGTAGGCAATGCCCGATATGAAGTCCAAAAGTCTGCGGGCAGTGTCGGTGGGCAAGCCCTCCAACGTCATCACCACGGAGCGACCCGTGCGTATATGCTCCACAATCTCCCCGGCCTCGTCAAAGGTCTTGGGGGAGAAGAGTATAACCTGAGATTCCTTGCCGCCGAAATTGACGCGGCCTTGCTTGGGCGCGGCGGGCTTTTGCTTGCCGAGATTGCCGAACAAGCTCCCGTCTCCCTGTGCGGCGGCTGCCTGAAACTGATTTTGCACCGGGGCTTTTGCAAAGGGGGCTTTGGCGGGCTTTGCCTTCGCCGCGACAGGGCGCGCCTGCGGCCTTGTTTGAGCCTGAGCCTGTGCCTGTGCCGTCTCCGCTCCCTCGCCGAAGGAGCTTTCAAAAAGCGCCTGTTCGCGCGAAGCGGGCTGGGCGGGCGCTGCCGCCTGCTGGGGTTTATATTTTAAATCCGCACCCTCGAAAAAATCATCCTCATCGTCGTACGGCTGTGTAAGCTTTCTCAATTCGTCCATGAAACCCATGACGCAAAGTGCCTCCAAAATTATATAATAATCTGTTTTAGCTGACGGGCGGGATAGCCCGTTCGATGCGCGAAGCGCGCTTTGTGCACAAGAGTGCGGGAAAGGGGCAACGCGCCCCGTGCGAGATTAAAAAATCAAGTATAGTGTCTCTCGCCGAATATGGCAGAACCGACGCGCACGATGTTCGCGCCGCATTCCACGGCAACGGCATAATCGCCGCTCATGCCCATAGACAAAAAGTCCATATATACATTATCGTATTTTTTTTCGCCATTGTCAACAAAAAGCTGTTGCATAGCGCGAAAATATGGCCGATTTTCTTCGCCGACGGCGCAAATCGGGGGGATTGCCATCAATCCTCGCACCCGCACGGCATCAAATTCGCCGCAAAGGGCGAGTACGGCGGGCAGCTCCTGCGGCGAAATGCCGCTCTTGCTCGCCTCGTTCGCGATATTAACCTCTATCAAAACATCCTGCACTATGCCGAGCTTTTTGGCGTGCTTGTTGATTTCGCGAAGAAGTTCAGGGGAATGGACGCTTTCTATAAGCTCAACCTGCCCGACAACGTTTTTGACCTTGTTCGACTGCAAATGCCCGATGAAATGGAGCTTTGCGCCCTCATATGCGCCCTCGGCCTTTTTTGTGAGCATTTCCTGCACGCGGTTTTCGCCGCACGCTCTCAAGCCCGCCGCTATCGCCTCGCGCACGCGGGAGGTGTCGTTCATTTTCGTAGCGCCGACAAGGAGAATATCGCGCTCATCTCTCCCTGCGCGCGCGGCGGCAAGGGCGATATTCGCCCTCACTGCCGCCAGCTTATCCGTAATGCTCATGTTCATTTTTATCATACCCTCCTCTGCCCGCCGCGCGTTGTGTTTTTTCGGCGCGGGGCGTAGGTGTCTAGCTTATGTAGCGGGTTCGACGATGTCCGACGTTAGCTGAATGGTCTTGGGCGGGACGATGGTGGAAATGGCGTGCTTATAAATAAGCTGTTGCCGCCCCTCTGTTTCCAGCACAACGGTGAACCCGTCAAAGCCGCGAATAATGCCGTGCATTTGAAAGCCGTTCATCAAAAACATGGTGATGAGGCTTTTGTCGTGCCTGAGCTGGTTGAGATAGATGTCTTGGAGATACTGCGGTTTCTGCATTTTGCCTTGCTCCTTTTCTTGAAGCGACTTTGTATAGGCGCTTCTCTGTATTATTCGGCGCGAAATATTGCGCCGTGGAGCTATGATATACCGCAGGAGCTAATAAAATCGGTCGAAAGCTGTCGGGCGCGAAATAAATCGGGCGCGCCGTCCCACTCTATCCAAAACGCATCTTCCCAGCGGCGAAACCACGTTAGCTGCCGCTTGGCGTAGCGGCGGGAAGCTTGCTTTATAAGCGCTGTCGCTTCCTCGCGCGTTATCTCCCCGTTGAGAGCCAAGGCCGCTTCCTTGTAGCCTATGGCTTGCATGGCCGTGGAGCTTTTGTCTACCCCGCGCATTAATAATGCTGCGACTTCATCAAATAATCCTGCATTCACCATATTATCAACGCGCAAATCAATGCGCGCGTATAAATCGGCGCGGCGTTTATAATTGAGAACTATGCGTGCGCTTTCAAAGCGCGGCGGGAGCGCGCGCTCGCGCTTTTCCACTTCCGTGGGCGTTTCGCCGGTAAGCTCGTATATCTCCAGCGCGCGGATAATGCGGCGGGAATCGTTGGGGGAAAGCTTCTCGGCGCGCAGGGGGTCAATCGCGGCAAGGCGGCGGTGCAGAGCTTCTCCGCCGAGCGTGTCGTACTCTTCCTGCAATCTCGCGCGCACTCGGCGCGTGGTGTCCGTCTCCGGGAAGAGACGGGGGGAGAGGAGCGAATCAATGTATAGCCCCGTGCCGCCCGCGATTATCGGCACCTTGCCGCGCGCTATAATATCGCGGCAGCATTTTTCCGCACTTTCTACATACTGCGCGGCAGAATACGCTTCCTCGGGGTCTGCCACATCGAGCATATGGTGCGCTATCCCCTGTCGCTCTTCCACGGTCGCTTTCGCCGTGCCGATATCCATGCCGCGATAAACCTGCATGGAATCTGCCGAGACTACTTCGCCGTTTATCTCCTGCGCCAGCGCCACGGAGAGCGCCGTTTTGCCCGAGGCCGTAGGCCCCGCGATTACAATGACCTTGTTTGTCATACTATCCTCTTAAAAAGCTTGTCCAGCTCCCGCCGCGTCACGGTTACGCTGACGGGTCTGCCGTGCGGGCAGTATTTAATACGCCCGGAGAGCACCTCTTCCGCGACGCGGGATAGCTCCTTCGTGTCGGTGTCCCACCCGGCCTTTATCGCGGCCTTGCAGGCTACGGTGTGCAGCACCTCGTCCCTCGCGTCATTAGGCGACAGCGCCTGACCGCGGCGGAGCTTTTCGCAAATCTCCTCAAACGCGGCGGCGGCTTCCGAGGCGGGCATATCCGCCGGGACTGCGCGCAAAATATAGCTCTCGCGGCCGAAGGTTTCTATCTCAAAGCCAAGCTCACAAAGTAAATCCCCGTTTTGCTCGACTAATTCCGCGCTCTCCCCGTCAAGGCGGAGCGGAACGGGGGTCAAAAGCTGCTGGCTCAT
>CAYRPD010000047.1:10349-12112 GCA_964426095.1 uncultured Oscillospiraceae bacterium
CCGCGCTCTCCCCGTCAAGGCGGAGCGGAACGGGGGTCAAAAGCTGCTGGCTCATAATTTCGCCTTGGTTTGCTTTCAGGCGGTCGAATATCACGCGCTCATGCGCGGCGTGCTTGTCTATCAAAATAAGCTCGCCGTCAACTTCCGCGATGATATAGGTCTTTAACGCCTCGCCCACTATCCTGTACTCGGGAATTTCGGCATTTTCAACATTTTGAACAAAGTTTTCAACATTCTGCGCCGTAGATTTCGGTAATTCCTCCGTTTTATTGCCGCTTATATCGTTTTTTTGCTCATAAACGGGCTTGGGGGAAAGGTCAAGGCGCGTTTGGTAATGCTCTTCCGGCGTATGCAGCACCGTTACCCCGGCAGGGAAAGTGTATTCGCTCTCGGCGCGCTTGGGTTTACTGTCCGTGTCGTACCCTGCCACATGGACTGCACCCGTCCCGCCGCTGTAGGCACTGCGCCGAAATTCTTCCGCGCTCATGCTTTTATAAAAGTCCTCGCGCGCAGTCGGCGCGGCGGGAGCGGGAGAGACAGCATAGGGCTTGGGGGCAGCGCCGTGAACGGTCTGCGGCGTGAAGCGAGCAAAGCTTTGCTCCCTTGCCTGCCCCTGCGCTTCATCGGCAAGGCGCTTTGTCGCGGGGGAGAGGGTCACGGCGGCGGTGCGGTTTTCGTTTGTGAGCGCGGAGAGCGCGGCATTATACACAAGGTCAAAAACCCGCCGCTCGTAGGAAAATTTAATCTCCGTTTTCGCGGGGTGTACGTTCACATCCACGCTGGAAAGGTCGATATTTAAATACAGCACACACGCGGGAAAGCGCCCGGTGAGGAGCGTGTTTTTATAGGCTTGCTCCACGGCGGTTTGCAGCATGGGGGAGCGGATATAGCGCCCGTTGCAGTAAAAGTACTGGGCGCTTCGGCTGCCGCGCCCGGCCGAGGGGGACGAGACAAACCCGCTCACGCGCATACCCTCGTCCTCGCCCTTGGCTTCCAAGAGGGAAGAGGCGATGTCGCGCCCCAAGAGGGAGTACACGGCGGAGTCGGCGCGCGTATCGCCGGGGGAGAAAAATTCATCTTCCCCGTCCTTTATAAAGCGCACGGAAACCACCGGCCTACCGAGTGCACAGCGCAGTGCCGCCGCCACACAGGCGGAGGCCTCGCTCCTGTCGGATTTCAAAAACTTCAAACGAGCGGGAGTGTTGAAAAAGATATCGCGCACGGTCATTGTTGTGCCGACGGGGCAGCCGCAGGGGGTCATCTCCTGTATCTCCCCCGCTTCCAGCGTCACGCGCGTGCCGACCTCGTCCCCGGCTCTGCGCGTCAAAAGCTCTATGCGCGACACCGCCGATATCGCCGCGAGCGCTTCACCGCGAAAGCCCATCGTGCCTATGGCCTCTAAATCCTGCTCGGAAGCGAGCTTGCTTGTCGCATGGCGCAAAAATGCCACGCCCGCGTCCTCGGGTGCCATGCCGCAGCCGTCATCCGTCACGCGGATGTACGTTGCGCCGCCCGCTTTTATTTCAACCGTTATGTTCTTTGCCCCCGCGTCAAAGGAGTTTTCCATAAGCTCCTTTATCACGCTCGCAGGGCGCTCCACCACCTCACCGGCAGCAATCATGTCGGCAACGTGCGGGGAAAGTATGTTTATAACAGGCATAGGTTAGTCCTCTACGTATATTGAGATTAAAAGTTGATGAGAAAGTTATCTTTTATCGGAAAACATATTATACATTAAACTTATTGAAAATTCCATAGTGATT
>CAYRPD010000048.1:0-12016 GCA_964426095.1 uncultured Oscillospiraceae bacterium
AAGCTATAAGCGGAAAGCCGAAGCGAAAATACCAATGGCGCGTTTTATGCCGAAATGCGCACATACCCAGCCAGCCGCCCGCCGCCCCGCCGAGCAGGGCGAGGAGAAAAAGCCGCTTTTCCGGCACACGGCGCGCACCCTTGTGCGCCCGGCGCTTATCCGCGCCCATCGTGATAAAAAGCACCGCACTCATAAGAGCGCACCATATTAATATAAGCTCACCTGACATAGCCAAGCTCCCCGAAGTACCAGCCCGACCAACCGCCGTGCTTGACAAAGTACCCGCGCGAGGTCTCCTCCACCACGCGGACTATGTCGCCGGGGTGAAGCTCCAAAACGCAGTCGGTGCAGTCATTGCAGTCGGTATATTCATTATCGGTGAATAGGTACTTTGTGAGGATATCCATTTCATAGCCCGTGCGCACATGGCGGCAATGGGAAAACTCCTCGCCGCGTTCAAGAACCTTCACGTGGCTGTCGCCCCAGCGGATGTAATAGGACTTCTCCCCCGCCTTTTGCTCATCGAGCACAACGCGCTCGGGAAAGCTGTCATACGCCGTGAATGAAAACGCCTCGCTGAATTTATGGGGGATGATGAAGGCATTGAGCTGCCCGTCATCCTTGAGGACACACGCCCCGTCTATGCTGATTATTTTATGCTCTCTATCCACAACGGGGTTTGCGCAGACCTTGTCCGTGCCGTAAAGCTGAACGGGGTAATGGCCGACAACAACCCATTTATCAAAGCTCCTGCCGAGCGTCATAAAATGATCTACGCGGAATAGCTCATCCACGGTGTGTGCATCCAAAGGCTTGCCCTCATCCATGCCGGCATGGGCAAAGATGAAATTCTCCGTTTCTATGGCGTGGGGAAGCTCCGTCAAAAAGCGCCACTCAGCGGGGAATTTGCGCGCAAGGGTTTCCTTACAGGCAGTGAACGAGCCTATTTCAAATAGGTCAAGCCCCGCGACGTTGAGCATATCCCATAATAACCCCCGCTTTTTCGCGAGAATGTATTCCATTATATGCTCGTCCATTTGCTCGGTGGCGGAGAAGATGGTGCACCAATCGTCGCAATTGCCGCAAAGGGGGTGAACGTTGCCGCGCTCGGTTAGGGACATGATATAGCGCAGGGTTTCAAGGCTGTGCGGCCCTTTTTCCAAAAAGTCTCCCGCGATTATAAGCTCGTCATTGTCGCAAAAGCCCGCCTTGGCCAGCAAGCCCTTAAAGTATTCAAGATTGCCGTGAATGTCCGACACGACTAAAATCCGCCGATTTTCGGGGATATTCAGCCTAAGAATATTGCCGGGGCGGGTATTATTGAACGCGCGGGCAATGTCGGAGTGATTGTGCTTCATTTCAGGCATATTTGCGCCCTCCGAGCCGGTGCGACATCACCAAAAGCTCGCCGTTTTCGCGTATCTCCCTGCCTATCGTTTCAAAGCCGCAGCGCTCGTAAAAGCGCGCGGCAGGCAGATTCTCGCTTGCAACACACAAGCGAAGCTCGCGCCTGCCGAGGGCGGTATACGCCTTTATTGCGCGGGCAAGCAGCTGAATGCCGTAGCCCTTGCCGCGATAATCCTCTCTCAGCCAAATAAGGCTTATCCAGCCCACGTTTTCATTCTCCAAGCGGCGCGTATCCATATCCACAAGCCCTACGCCCTCTTCGCCGTCGAAGATTTTCAGCACGGCAGAAGGGTTACAGGCGCGGTGCTCCATCGCGGCGCAAAGGTAGGTGTTTTCATCGTAGCCTTTAAGTGAGCCGTGGGCGGCGCGCCAAGAGTCGGCGTAGGCATCGCAATAGAATTTATAATCCGCTCGCAAATCCATTGCCTCATCGCGCAAGGCCGTGAGCCTGTGCCAATCGGGCGCGCCGATTGCGGCTAAGTGCGAGCAGTCATTTTGCCCGGAAACGGTGAACGCGCCGTCAACATAGCAAAGCGTTGTGACCGCGGTATTCGAGAATATCGGCAGCTCCTCCACGCTTTCAAGCGGCAAGCCCGTTATCTTCGCCATGAGGCAGCGTATCGTGACCCCGTGGCTGACTACCGCAACGCGCTCGCCGTCATGGCGCGCGGCGATTTCGCAAAGGGCGGGATAGGCGCGCGCTTGCACATCGGCGTAGGTTTCAGCCCCGTCAATGTGCCACTTGCCGGGGTGGTTTATGAAGTTATCGCCCTGCTCGGGGTAATCGTGAAGTATGTTGCCGAAAAAGCCCGCTTCCCAAGGCCCCATATCAAGCTCGCGCAGGCGAACGTCCTCTTGAAGCTTCAAGGCATGGTATTTCGTCACGGCGGTGGAGGTCATGCGCGCTCTGTAGAGGTCACTGGAATAGACCGCATCTATACGCTCATCGCGCAAGCGCTCGGCAAGCGCGTCTATCTGCTGCCAGCCGAGGTCGGTAACATTGCCGTCCCAATGCCCTTGCATCATGCGGTAACGGTTGCCCTCGGCCTGCGTGTGCCTAATTAACAAAATTTCTGTCATAAACTTGTGCCTCCATGCCTTGACCTTGTGCGAATAATACAGTATAATGTGGTATTATAGAAAAAGAGTATGTAGCCAATCTTTTTATATCGGCTATTATACCTTGATTTTCTCCGTTGCACAAGTACCGAGTTTTTGCGCGCGGAGCATGGGCGAGCCGTGAGTGAGGCTCGCGGGGGTAGAGAAAGATGGTTAGAGCGGCGGCATTGGTGTCCGGTGACGGGGCAAAGCTCCAAGCGATTTTGGACTCCATGTATTTTAAGGAAATCGAAAATTTTGAGCTGGTGGCGGTAATCTCCCCGGAGAAAGACGTTTATGCCATGAAACGCGCGCTCAATGCGGGCGTTCCGGCGTACGTGGTCGATCCGGAGCTGTTTCCGAACATGACGAGCCACAGCATGGCAATTGCCAACAAGTTGCGCGATATGGATATCGAGCTTGTTATCCTCGCGGGGTATAATCTCCCGCTGGGCGTGGTGCCGTATCAGTTCAAAAACCGCATGATAGGCACGTACCCGGCCATGTACCCCGCGTTTGAGGACGTTGAGGGCGATATCTGCCGCGCGGCGCTTGAGCGCGGCGTGAAGATGACGGGCGCAACGGCGTATTTCGCCGACGGGGACGGGCGTGTAGGCAACATCATTTTGCAAAAGCCCGTAGCCGTGATGCCGGACGATACACCCGAAACGCTGCAGCGGCGCGTTATGGAAGAGGGCGAGTGGAAAATCCTCACCGAGGCCGTGTCGCTGTACTGCGCGGGCAAGCTCTCCATTCACGGCAACCGCGTGGTAATCGCGAAAAAATAAAAAATCTCGATTTGCCTATTGACAACACGGGCAAAGGAGATTAAAATACATCACAAGTTAAATATTTAAACCGTTGAAGCGGAGATAACGGCAATGATGCCTTTACAGAGAGCCTACGCTGCTGAGAGTTAGGTAAGAAACAAGTTGTCAAATGGGCCGCCGAGGGCGCAGTCAAACGGGCTTTTCCCGGAGTATTCTGTGACGCTGTAGGCAAGCGTATAACTGCCGGGGATATGTTGGTATCCCGCTAAGTGCGCAGGGTCGTTCCTGCGAATCAAGGTGGCACCGCGGATAAAGTTTATTCGTCCTTGACAGAAGAGCATTTCTGTCAAGGGCTTTTTTATATCTCCTTTGGCCGAAATGCAGGTTAAAGGAGCTTTTCTTTTTACGGAGGAAGAAAAATGCTGTTCACCAAACGTTGGCGCTCCGCGCGCCGAGATAATTAAGCCTAAAATCATAACTACACAACCAAAATTCAAACCGACAAGGAGAAAAAACAATGAATAATAACGCCATTCCCTATAAAATATATCTCACCGAGGGCGAAATGCCGCAAGCATGGTATAATCTTCGTGCGGATATGAAAACAAAGCCCGCGCCGCTTTTAAACCCCGCAACACTCAAGCCCATGACCGCTGAAGAGCTTTCCGGCGTATTTTGCGAAGAGCTTGTGCGCCAGGAGCTTGATAACGACACGGCCTTTATCCCCATTCCGGAAGAGATACGCAATTTTTATAAGATGTACCGTCCCTCGCCGCTTGTGCGCGCATACTGCCTTGAAGAAAAGCTCGGCACACCGGCGAAGATCTATTATAAATTCGAGGGCAACAACACAAGCGGCTCGCACAAGCTCAACTCCGCCATCGCCCAAGCCTACTACGCGAAAAAGCAGGGGCTGAAAGGCGTAACCACGGAGACGGGCGCGGGGCAATGGGGCACGGCGCTTTCAATGGCGTGCGCCTATTTCGGGCTTGACTGCAAGGTGTTCATGGTGAAATGCTCCTACGAGCAAAAGCCGTTCCGGCGCGAGGTAATGCGCACCTACGGCGCTTCGGTAACGCCCTCTCCGTCTATGGAAACCGAGGTCGGCAGAAAAATCCTCGCCGAGCACCCCGGCACTACCGGCAGCCTCGGCTGCGCCATATCGGAAGCGGTGGAAACGGCAATGTCAAACGACGGCTACCGCTATGTTTTGGGAAGCGTTTTGAATCAGGTGCTTTTGCACCAGTCGGTCATCGGGCTTGAAACCAAGGCCGCGCTGGATAAGTACAACGTAAAGCCCGACATCATCATCGGCTGCGCCGGGGGCGGGTCGAATCTCGGCGGGCTTATAGCGCCCTTTATGGGGGAGAAGCTGCGGGGCGAGGCGGATTACCGCATTATCGCGGTTGAGCCCGCGTCCTGTCCGAGCCTGACGCGCGGCGTTTACGCCTATGACTTTTGCGACACGGGCAAGGTATGCCCCATGTCGAAGATGTACACCCTCGGCTGTGACTTCATTCCCTCGGCCTCGCACTCCGGCGGGCTGCGCTACCATGGCATGAGCACAACGCTCTCAGAGCTATACGCCGAGGGGCTTATGGAAGCACGAAGCGTAAAGCAGACAGAGGTATTCGAGGCGGCGGAATACTTTGCCCGCGTAGAGGGCATTTTGCCCGCGCCTGAAAGCTCGCACGCAATACGCGCGGCGATTGACGAGGCGAAACGCTGCAAGGAAACGGGCGAGGAGAAAACCATAGTATTCGGTCTGACCGGGACGGGGTATTTCGACATGACCGCTTATGAAAAATTCAACAACGGCGAAATGGACGATTATATCCCCACAGATGAGGAGCTTGCTAAATACCGCGAAAAGCTTATAAACATATAACCTTAGGGGAGAGCGCACAACGCGCTCTCCCCTTTTCCCTATTCAAAAACGTATTCGTGCAGAACGCGGAGCGCGAAGATGATTTGCTCCGCGTCCACGCGCACGGAAGCGTAGCCCTCGCCCATGCGCCCGCCGCGCACGTGTACCCCCGCCTCACTGAGCACGGAAGCTATCTCCGGGAGCGTATTTGAGCGGCAGTCCCGCCCCGCGAGCGTGACAAGAGAGGCGCTTTCATCGCGCGTCACCCCGGCAAACGCCGGGCGCGCGGCGGCATCGAGGGGCAAAACGGCTGTCCCCTCGCCCTCGCCCGATGTAGGCAAAACAACGAGCGGCACGGCCTTTTTCATGCACAGCTCCACGGACGGCGCGTGCAGCACCTGCGAGCCCGACTGCGCCAAGCGCAGCATATCCCGCGTGTCGATTTTATCAAGCTTTCTCGCCGCCGGGACAAGGCGGGGATCGGCTGTGTATATCCCGGCCACGTCCGTGTAGATTTCGCAGATGTCCGCGCCCAAGGCGCTCGCGAGCGCCACGGCGCTTGTGTCCGACCCGCCGCGGCCGAGCGTTGTCACATCGCCGCGTATGTCAACCCCCTGAAACCCCGTCAGCACCGGGATAAGCCCGCCGTGCAATGCCGCCGCGATGCGGCCGGGATAGGTAAATTCAAGCCTTGCGTTGCCGTGGGCGCTGTCGGTGTACATTCCTCCCTGCCAACCGGCAAAGCTCATTGCGCGCTCGCCCATGCTCTCCAATGCCAAGGCGAAAAGCGCCGCAGAGCGCGTCTCACCCGTGGATAAAAGCGCGTCCAGCTCGCGCGAGGGTGGATTGGGCATAAGCTCATGCGCCATGGCGATAAGCGCGTCCGTTTCCTCGCCCATGGCCGACACCACCACCGCCGTATCATGCCCCTTTTCCCTCGCGGCGAGCACCGTTTTTGCCGCGCGCGTAAGCTTTTTCACATCGGCGAGGGAGCTGCCGCCGAATTTCATTACTTTTAGCATAGGCTTCCCTCCTTTGACGGGCGTACCGCCCGCCGACATACCATTATATACGCCCCTTTCCCGCCTTGTGCCTGTATAAGCGCGCGAAAAGAGGGCAATAACTAAGTATATACTGTTACATACTCGGAGGGCGGCACGGTGCAGCAAAAGGCGGCAAAATATCTACAGGCGCTTATATTCGCGGCGGCGGCAGTGGGCGGGGTGTGGTTCGCGGCGAGGTACATTTTGCCGTGGACAGCGCCGTTTCTGCTCGCTTTCTCTGCGGCGGCGCTGTTGGAGCGCCCCGTGCGCGCGCTCATTTCGCGCGGCTGGCCGCGCGCGGCGGCTTCCGGGGTGCTGACGCTCTCGCTCTTGGGCGCACTGGGCTACGCGGCGGCAGCGCTGACCTTAAAATGCGTGGAAGCGGCAACCGCCCTTGCCCGCGAAGCGCCCGCACTCATGGAAAGCGCCGGGCGCTCTCTTCGCGCGCTGGAAACGCACGCTGTACTGTATGCGCAAAGCGCGCCCGAGGGCGTGTCGGACTATCTCGCTTCGGCGCTCGACTCCGTGACGGCGGCTTTTTATTCGCTCCCCGGCCGCGTGTCGGCTTGGGCGCTGGACTTCATCGCACGGGCAGCCCAAGCCACGCCCGATATCCTGCTTTTTATCGTAACGGCGGGGATAGGGAGCTATTTTATCTCCGCTTCCTTTCCGCGCGTAACGGCGTTTCTCGCCATGCAGCTGCCGGACGGGTTTCATCAGCGCTGTGAGGGCGTGGGGCAGAATCTGCGCGCAAGCTTCGGCGGGTTTTTCCGCGCCCAGCTTATTATGACCGTGATGACGTTTTTCGAGCTTTTGACGGCGTTTCTCGTGCTGAAAATAGAACGCGCCCCGGCGCTCGCCGCCGTGACGGCGGCGATAGACGCGCTCCCCGTTTTCGGGACGGGGGCGGTGCTCGTGCCGTGGGCGGTGTACTGCGCACTGTCGGGCGCGTACAGGCGGGCGCTGGGGCTTATAATATCATGGTGCGCGGTGAGCCTTATAAGAAGCTGCGCACAGGCAAAGCTTTTGGGCGACCAAATCGGGCTTGACCCGCTCGCCTCGCTCCTTGCCATATACGTGGGGTGGAAAATCTGCGGCGTGTGGGGAATGCTGCTTTTCCCGCTGCTGCTCGTCACGCTCCGCCAGCTCAACGACCGCGGGGTGATAAGGCTGTGGAAGAGCTGAAAGCACCCCGTAAGGCGCAAAAATGCTCCCCGTGCCGCAGGGCACAGGGAGCAAAAGCATTCATACAATTTAGAACACGCCCGCCGCTTCAAACGCGGGAATGAGCTGCTGGGTGATATAATCGGCATAGAGAGAAATGCTGTATTTATCGTCCAGCACGGCGAAGATACGCGCAGAATCCGCGCCCGTAATAAAGCCCACGCCGACGCAAACAGCACCGAGCAGCAGCGCCGAAAACACAATGACAAGCACTATATACCAGCCTCTTTTCATGCCGCAGGCACCTCCTTATAGCACCATTTGCCGCCGAGCTTGATTATGCCGTTGACGAAACCGGCTATTGCGCCGCCGATAAACCACACAAAAAGCCACAGAAACAGCAGCCCAAGCGCGAGCACCAAAAGCGCCGTACCCAGCACCACCATCACATCGGCAAATATCGTAAACGCGCCGAATGCGGAAGAGAGCGCCATGCACCCGACCGTAACCGCGCCCACAGACATGACGAGGAAAAAGAGCGTCGGGATAAGGAGCAACAGCACGCACAGCGTAACCACGGGGATCGCCGCTATCACATAGAGTATCAAAAGCGGGATAATCGGCTTTTTCTCCGTAAGATCCACGGCCTCGGCCTCTATCGGGGCGCGGGGCTTGGTAGCTTGCGGCTTATCAAGCGCGGCGGGAGCAACAGCGGGTGCTGTCTCCGTGCGCTCCGGCTCACCGGCTTGCTCATCGGCAGAATCCGCCGCAAGGGGTTCGTCCGCAATCGAAAACTCCGACAAAAACGCTTCGACAGCGTCAGCTTCGCTTTCTTCCGTTACCTCGGCTTCGACAGCCTCGGGAGCTTCCTCTGCCTCGGCCTTAACTTCAACGGGAGCGGCAACTGCTTCCGGCTTTTTATCGGCAGGGGCTTCAACCTCGGCGGGCTTTGCCGCGTCGGCGCTCTCTGCGGCATTTTGCGTGGGGTGAATGCCGTCTGCAAAAAGCGTGAACTGATCCGCCGAAACCTCGGGAGAAACTATATCCTGCCCGAGCGCCTGTTTTTCAAGCTCTTCTATCGCGAGGACAAAATCGGGCGTTCCGTCCTCTTCGTAATACTCGCTCTCTCTCGACCTCGTATCAACCTGCAGCTTGCGCTCACGCGCGTTGTAGGCGCGGGCGATAATAACGGCCTGACGCGTGGGCGAGACGAGGAATTGAAGCAAGGTCTGCTCATCGCGGGCAGCGTCGAACATTCTGCCGTACATCTCAAGCGCGGTCTGCCTGTCCTCATCATACATGAAGGTCAGAAGCTTACCAAGCTCGGCCAAAAATTTCTGCTTGTTTATCTCAGTCACCTCCGACTGCATAGACATACATTGTTTATTCATTAGCAATAAACATTCTTATTATACAGATTGCAGGGCACAAGGTCAAGCAAAATTGTGTAATTGCCGTGTTTTGCCCGCAAAATCAGCCCTGTTTTGCGCTTTCTATGCCGAAAACGGCGGCATTTTGCGCGCCTATGCGCTGCGCTATGTAGCCCTCGACCTCGCTTAAATCCATTTCCAGCGCCACGGCAAGCTCGCCGTGCAGGATATCCTTGGCGCGCTTCATAGTCGTCTCGGCGCGGCTGGACTTGGTTTTGCGCTCGCTCATGCGCTCATGCAAGCCCTTTACAACCGCCACAAGCGCCTCGCACGTGTGCTGTTTAAAAAGCTCCTTATAAAACGCATCCACATGGTTAAAGCGGCTGTCGTTGCAAATCGCCGGGGCAATGCCGGGAATCGCGTCTATGAGTGCTTCCGCTTCCTCGCGCCCCATGACCGGGCGCATAAACGTGGCGGAATCCACGGGGGCAAAATACGTCCCGCTGCCGATATAGGGCGTGAGATAGTAATAGAGCTTATCCTCGCTCTTGCCGCTCATATCAAGCGGCGCAATCTTTTCCACCGTGCAAACGCCGTTCTCTCCGTAAATAATCTTTTCTCCGACCGCAAACATTTTAAAACTTCCCCTACTTTATTACTTATATTCTTATTTTACAACAACTTCGCGAAAAATTCCAATAGTTTTTTCAGTTTATTCAGAAATTTTGTCTTTTTTCTTTTTTGAGCGGGGCATTAAACTTGCGTTTGGGGCAAAATGTTGGTATAGTATACGATATGCAACGCCTTGACCGCAATTGGCCGCCGAGGAAGCTATTATTTCAACTGTCGGAGATACCACGTGAAGCTTTATTTTTACGGACATGATTATAAATACGCCGCCGAACAAATACTCTTGACGATGTTCCCGCAGGAGCGGCCGGAATACCCGCTCGGCAAACCCGAGGGCGACAGGATGGAGCTTAAGCTCTCTGTCGGCGCGCACCGCACCACGGCCACCTGCGCCCTATACCGCGGGGACGCGGTTTTCCACGGGCGCGCATACGCGGACAACGCGCTTATGACGGACGAGTTAATGACAGATCGCTACTGCCAGCGGCTTATCAAAAACGCCGTATACCGCGCCGCGCTCGCATCCGGCGTGAGCCGCCCGGCGTGGGGCGCACTCACGGGCGTGAGGCCTGGTAAGCTGATGACCCCGCTTCTTAAAAGCGGAATGAGCGATGAGGAAGCCGCGCGCGAATTTGCGGAGAAATACGATGTTACGCCGGAGCGGGCAAAGCTGTGCTTAGAGACAAGCCGCGTGACGCTTCAAGCCGAGGAGAGCTTGGGCGATAAGGACATATGCTTATATGTCGGCATTCCCTTTTGCCCCACGCGCTGCGCTTATTGCAGCTTTGTGAGCGCGTCCGTTGAAAAGAGCATGAAGCTCATCAGCCCGTTTTTAGATGCGCTTTACAAGGAGCTGACCGCAACGGCGGAGGAAATCCGCGCGCTGGGGCTGCGCGTTGTGTCCATATACATGGGCGGCGGCACCCCCACAACGCTTTCCCACACCCAGCTTGACGAGCTTTGCACGCGCATAGAGCGCGAATTTGACTTAGGGTACTTGCGCGAATACACCGTAGAGGCAGGCCGCCCGGACACGATAACAGAAGAAAAGCTCGCGGTGCTGCGCCGCCACGGGGTGGGGCGCATAAGCGTAAACCCGCAGACGATGTCCGACAAGGTTTTGGAGACGATAGGCCGCCGCCACACGGCGGACGATATACGCGCCGCGCTCGCTCTTGTGCGAAAAGTAGGCGGGTTTGAAGTGAACATGGATCTCATTGCGGGGCTGCCCGATGACAGCACAAGCGGCTTTCGCGAAACTGTGAACGCTGTATTGGCGCTCGCGCCGGAAAACATCACGGTACACACCCTGTCACTCAAAAAAGGCTCACGCATCACCTTAGAGGGCGCACAGCTTCCCTCGGCGGGCGAGGTGGGCGCAATGCTGGACTTTGCACAAGAAGCGCTTTCCGCCGCCGGGTACAGCCCCTATTACCTCTATCGGCAAAAGTTCATGTCCGGCGGGTTTGAAAATGTCGGCTGGGCAAAGAGTGGCACGAGCAACCTATACAACATATGTATAATGGAGGAGCTTTGCAGTATTATCGCCCTCGGCGGGGGCGGCTCAACGAAGCTCATTTCGCGCGGAGAGGGGCGCAACATCCGCCTTATGGCACCCAAGTACCCGCAGGAATACATAGCCAACATAGAAAAGACCTGCGCCGACAAGAAAAACATCGGCCGCTTTTACAACAACATAAAATAAGAAAGGAACTATCGACCATGGCATATCTGCTTGAAGATATCAATTTCAAAACTGTATCCGACCCCAAGGGCTTTGTGCAGCAAAGCGACAGCGAGTACGAAGCAAAGGTTTCCGCCGCGGCGGAGAAGATAATCGCAAACCGCGACAAAAGCCCCATCGTGCTTTTGTCAGGCCCGTCCGGCTCGGGCAAGACCACCACGGCCATGAAAATCGCCCAAGCGCTTGAAAAGCGCGGCGTGGGGACGCACTATGTCAGCATGGATAACTACTTCAACACCCTTGACCCCGCCACCGTGCCGCGCACGCCGGAGGGCGAAATGGATCTTGAATCCCCGCTGTGCTTGGATATGGAGCTTTTAAACCGCCATTTCTCCATGCTCTCCAAGGGCGAGCGGATTTTCGTGCCGAAGTACGAATTTTCGCGCAAAATGCGCATTCAAGAGCCGTTTTCCTCGATAAAGCTGAAAAAGGACGAGGTAGTCATCTTCGAGGGCATTCACGCGCTCAATGATATCATCACCGACACGCACCCGGAAGCCTTCAAGCTCTACATCTCCGCGCGAAGCAACGTGGAGTTTAACGGGCAGGTGGTTTTCAAGGGGACTTGGTTCCGCCTTGTGCGCCGCACCGTGCGCGATCACCTTTTCCGCGGCTCCGATCCGGCGGAAACTATGGCGATGTGGGCAAACGTTCGCCGGGGCGAGAAGCTTTATATCTCTCCCTTTAAAAACAAAGCCGACTTCCAGTTTGATTCCTCTCTCCCCTACGAGCCGGCGGTGTTCAACAGCATTGCCACCGAGCTGTTTTCCGCCGTGCCCGAGGGCATAGAGCGCTTTGAGGAGCTGCGCTCCGTTTTGCCCGCGATACAGCTTTTCGGGCATATTGACGCTTCCCTCGTTGCCCCCGACAGTCTCCTGCGCGAGTTCATCGGCGGCGGGATATACGAATATTAATTATAAAAA
>CAYRPD010000049.1:0-11971 GCA_964426095.1 uncultured Oscillospiraceae bacterium
GCAGTTTTTTGAATTTGATTTTCATATTTCGTCTCCCGTGATTTCGTGATGTGTTGTATTTATATAGTATGTTTGTACTGTATATTGTACACGCTCCGCGCCTTTTTTGCAATATCCACCTGCGGTGAATTATACTATTGCAATTTGAGGTGTTAACGCTTATATCAAGTGTTTTTTCGGCGATTGATACTATTGTTACGCGTTACGAATTACCACTTAAGCAAAATGAAAGAGCCCGGTGTGATACCGAACTCTTTCTCAAGGTAGTCAATTTTTAATTCTGCTTTCTTGCTTTTATTTCCTCGATTATTGCCGGGAGAAGAGCTTTGTAATCAGCAACTGCACCGTAGTTACTCACATCAAATATAGGAGCATAGGAGTCTTTGTTGATGGTAAATATATGCTTTGCTTTTTCCATGCCCGCCACATATTGAATGGAGCCGGATATTGCTATGTTTATTATAAGCTCGGGCGCGATAGTAGACCCGCTTTGCCCTATTTGTTTTTCGTGACCGAACCAGCCTTTTTCATAAAGCGGTCTGGAGCAGCCTACCTGACCGCCGATGAGCTCGGCAAGCTCACGAAGCAGAGCAAGATCCTCTTCGTCCTTAATTCCGTATCCGCCCGATACTACCAAGTTGGCTTTACTTATAGGAGTTTCCTTGAATACCTTTTCCTCATTGCTCAAAACGATATAATCTTCATCGTCCGATACATTAACAGTCTCGGAGATTACATTACCCGTTCTGTTGTTGTTCTGTTCAAAGGGAGAGAATACACCGGGATGAACCGTACACATTTGGGGTCTGCATTCAGGGATAGCAATATGAGAAAGGATGCATCCGCCGAAGTTTGGCGTTGTTTGCACAAATGTACCGTCCTCGTCTACGTCAAGATCTATTGCGTCAGCTGTAAGACCGGTGTTGAGAGCGCACATCACGCGCGGGGCAAGCTCGCGCCCAACGGGAGAGGCAGGGAAGAGAAAAATGGACGGAAGATGCTTTTGGGATAGCGCTGTGAGCGCACGGGCATATACTCTGTGCTTATATTGCGTGAAGAGGACATTTTCACATACAATTACCTGCTCTGCTCCGTAAGAAATAAGCGTTTTTGCAGTGTTTGATGCTGCGTCGGTAAGAAGTACGGCAGTTACGGTGTCTTCTCCGCCAAGTTTATCCTTTAAATCATGCGCTTTGGCGAGCAGTTCCAAAACAGCTTGTGTAGGTACGCCGTTATTATGCTCGGCAAAAACCCAGATTCCTTTATAAGAAGATTTGTTCATGTATTCTCCCTCCTCAGATAATGCGTTCGGCTTCAAGCGCATCTACAAAGGCACGCGCCATTTCACTGACATCACCGTCAAAATACACGGTGTCTTTACTGCGCTTCGGAGGTTCAAAAATACGCTTATTTATCGAGGGCGAACCGGCTACGCCTGTTCTTTGCGTGTCACATTCTAGTTCTTCGGCGTTCCATACGGCTCTCGGCTTTTTAAAACGACTCATGATTCCCTTAGCTGTAGGATATCGAGGTGTGTTGATATTTGCCGTTACGGAGACGAGTGCAGGAAGCTTGGCCTTTACATCCTCATAGCGCTCGCCTAAATCGCGGCGGCAGTATGCCCAATCGTCCTTGATTTCTAATGAGTCTGCAAGTGTTATCTGAGGAAGCCCCAAAAATTCTGCGATGATAGGGCCGGTTTGCGCGGTTTCCGCATCTGTTGCGCATTTGCCGACAAGAAGCAAATCATAATCGCCTATCTTTTCGGCGGCCTTTGCGAGAGTGTACCCCGTTGCGAGCGTGTCAGCACCACCGAACGCGCGGTCACTGAGTAAATATGATTCATCACAGCCCATGGCAAGAGCGTGGTTTAATACAGCCTCAGCTTGAGGTGGCCCCATGCTAACGGCGCATACGGTTGCGCCGATGCTGTCTTTTATCTGCAATGCGGCTTCAATGGCGTTTGCATCATAAGGATTCATAATGCTTTCTACACCGTCACGGCAGATGTTGCCGGTTTGTGGGTCAATCTTCACGTTGACGGCATCGGGAACTTGCTTAACAAATACTAGTATTTTCATATATCCACCTAATTTTACGGTTTTTTAATAAAGCGACACAGGAAACACGCGCATATACTCAGTGTGAGAAGCATAATATACGGCACGGCATATCCGCCGCAACGGTCAAGCAATATACCGGCACAGCTTGCGCCCAAAGATGAGAATATCATTTTGGAGTTTGAAAGACTGTAGTTTATAGGGAAGTACTTCATGCCGTAAAAGCTGCTCATAAGCGCTGAGCTTATCGTAGGGCAACACCCAAACGAAAGACCGCTGAGCAAAAATGAAATGCCTGCTAAGAAAAGCGATTTTGACGGCAACGCGATGAGCATAAGTGCAGGGGCGGCAACGGTTACGCAGTTTGCAAAAAGAAATGTGCGTTTTCTTCCGAATCTATCGTAGGTAAGTCCGCACAGTACACGCCCAAGTCCGTTACCCATAGCGGCTATACCGACCATTGACGCGCCGAGCGCGTCCGATGCGCCCAAAGCTTTCGCTGCGTCCATAACAAAGCTTAACACTGTTGTGCCGACAGCGGCAGTACAAATGCCGTAGAGATAATAAAACCAAAATGACGGCATACGCAAAACCTCTTTGCCGGTGTAGCTGTGTTCACTTATGGCGTTTTTGTTATCCGGGCTCGGTTTCGTGCCAAGAAGTGTAACATTATTTGCGGGAAAGTGCATAATGAGTGCGCAAAGTATTACAATGCACGCTGTAGCTACGCCGATTATGGTGTAGCACCCGCGCCAGCCAATCGCAGGCGTGTCGAAAAGCATTAGAGCAAAGCGCGACCACAGCATGGAGCTTATACCGAAGCACATCATCAATAGACCCGAACACATACCTTTCTTGTCGGGAAACCAAGCTGAAGCTGTGCTGAGTATACAGTTATAGCATATTCCAATCCCGCTGCCGACTGCCGCTCCGTAAAAAGCACACAGCAATACGGGGCTCGGGGCGCTTATCCCCGCCGTAAGGGAGAAACCGGAGACGATAAGCGCCGCACTTAGAGCACCCAATAACCTAAAACCGAGCCTTTTAAGCGTCAGACCGGTTATCAGATTTCCTATGCAAAAAAAGCAGAGAGAAACTGTATATGTAACGGCAAGCTGTTGAGCAGTATAGTGAAGCTCTTCTCTCAGAGGCACTTTTATAGACGACCAAGAAAAAATTATTCCTATAAACAGCATTCCCACGCACCCGCATATAAGCTGTATACAGCGAGCGTAGATAAGCTTATCGTGGGTGCAATTACTCTCAAAGCGTTTTATCATTTGCGTTTTCCTGTTCTTATATAAAATCAGTCTGCTCTATAAGGATGCACAGCCGCCGTACGGAGGTCTCCGCTCCATATAGCGCAGACTTAATTTTAAACTTGCTTACGCGTTGAATTTGCCGAGGCACTCGATGCACTCAGCCATAACATTCTCGATAGCTTCTTTCACTGTGGGGACATCGTGAATAAGTCCGACAGTTTCACCTACGCAGATATAAGCGCTGTTGTTAACATCGCCTGTCTCAAAGAACATCTTGCGCACCTGAGCACCGTTAATGTCACCGGCAACCTCGGAGAACGGTTTGCCCTGTTTCTCGCGTTCTACAACACTCTTAGTCATGTTGGTTTTATAAGTTCTGGTGGTGTTTCTGTAAGCTCTGAGCATAAGCTGAGTATCCATTTCAGAAGCGGTTTCGGCGATTTGCTGCTTCACGACATCAAGCACAGGGCATTCCTTTGTCAGCAGGAAACGCGTACCCATGTAAACGCCCTGAGCACCAAGCATGAAAGCCGCTGCCATTTGACGACCGGTGCCTATGCCGCCTGCCGAGATAACGGGAACATCAAGTGCCTGTATCATGGCAGGAGTGAGCACCATAGAGCCGATGTCATCCTCGCCGGGGTGACCGGCGCACTCAAAGCCGTCGGCAACTATCATGTCGCAGCCCGCTTTTTGCGCTTTGAGAGCGTGCTTAATAACGGTGCATTTATGAATCCATATAATGCCCGCCTCTTTCATCTGTGCCAAAAGCTCAGGTGCAAGGAGCAAACCTGCGGTCTCAATTATCTTTACGCCCTCTTCAACGCAGATACGCACATATCCGGCGAAATCGGGAACAAAGGTAGCGGGAAGATTGGTGATGTTTACTGCGAAAGGCTTATCCGTGAGTGTGCGAATCTTCTTTATTTCCGCGCGAAGATCCTCTGCCGTTTGGAATGTGGAAGAAGAAATGATACCTAAGCCACCGGCTTCGGACACGGCAGCTACTAACTCGGCCTTGGCTATCCACTGCATACAGCCCTGAATAATGGGGTACTTGATGCCTAAACGCTCGGTGACAACGGTGCTAATGTTTTTCATTTATAAAAACCTCCTGAGAAAAAGCTTGGCACAAAAATAACAAATGCCTAATATGACTGCTGCGCATCCGTCTGTTTTTTAGGCAGACGGAGCGCAGACAAAAAGTGTTTACTTAGAGTTTGGTTATGCAGGGATTAAGCTGCGAACGGGAAGAACTTCAGAAGCAGCGGAGTAGCTATCACAAAGTAGCACAGGCACGTCCATGCACAAAGCAGGAAGCCGTACTTAGCCTGGAAGCTGACTCTGGACCAGCCTGCACCGGAAGAGAGACCGGCGGCGGGGCAGGAAGAGGGGAGAGCGTAAGCGCTGTTGCAGCCGGCGGCAACGAGCAGAGCAACCGCGATGGGGTTAACGCCGGGAACTGCCAGAGCAATGGGAACAACAACTGCGTACATGGAGGAAACGAGGGTGTTGGACATACAGTTGGTCATAATGTTGATGAAGAGAATAACCAAGAGATAGAACACCATCGGGCTGACGTTGGACATGAGCGGGGTCATGGTTTGTGTGATCCAAGCGGTAACGCCGCAGGTTTCAAGGCCGAAGATGTAGGCCGTGCCCATAACGGCGGTCATCATGAACACAGAACCCCAAGGAATGCGACGGCAGCAATCTCTGTAGTCAAGCATGGGCTTGTTGTTGTAGCGAATCATGCAAAGTACGGCGCAAGCAACCATCGGAGGAATGCCGGAACCGAGAGAGCTCATCCACTTTGCAACACCGCTCATGCCGGGGATCATGCCGATAAGCTCAGGGAAGCACCAGATAACGATAACAGCACCGTAAACGACAAGGATAGTCTTTTCTTCCTTGCTCCAGGGCTTAAGAGTGGCGCGAAGAGCATCAATGTCGAGGTCAGCCATTTTTTCAACATCGGGCTTAATGATGAATCTGAATATAACAATCCAGCCGAGGAAGAAAGCAACACCGACGATGAGGAACAATGCGGAGAACTGACCGTAGGTGACGGTTACGCCGAAGTCGTTGAGGATGTTTTCAAAGATTGCGGGGATAAGAACGTGAGAAATCGGGGTGAATGCCATTGCACCCTGAGCCATCCAGAAGATACCTACCATGGTTGCTTCAACAAGTCTGTCGCCTTTCTTGTAGCCGGTCATGTTGAACATTTCTTCTGCAATAGCCATGAACAATACGCAGATTGCGGAGCTGGTGGAGACAAGACCCATCAGAATAACGGCGAGGAAGAACATTATCATCGTGCGCCAGGGCTTGCCTTTGTTCATTTTGCGAGTTACAAAGAACAGTGCAAAGCGGCGGGTCAGACCGGTGTCGGACATAACCATGTTGAGCATGAATGCGCAAACAAGGAACGGAACCATTACGTTGCCCCAGGTCTTTGCAAACAGGTTTGTGCCGGAGCATACGCCGGTCAGACCTACAACGCCGACGAGCAGAAGGCTCGGCCAGCCGATGTCAACCTTTATCCAAAGATAAAGTGTTGCAAGGAATATGCCGACAACGCCCATACCACCCTTCGTGATGGGTGCGGGTGCGGGAATTACGAACTGGAACAGGGCGTAGATCGCTACGACTATCGCCATATCCCGTATCCATTTTTTATCGGTTTTTACAGCTTGGTTTTCCATACTTTTCTCCAATCTAATCTCAGTTTTTTGTAATTAGTGTTGGGATATTACTGCTTTTTGAAGCCCGTAGACCATTCGGCTTCCTTGGCGGCTATCATATCCTCGTCCCAGCCGTATTGGGTGAGGATTTCGCTGTTATGCTCGCCGAGGTCGGGGGCTCTGCGCATTTCGGAGGGGGTCTTAGAATACTTAATCCACGGGCCTCTCGCCTTAATGGTGCGGTTTTCTTTGTAGCTGGGCGGCAGCGGCAATTCAATGAGCGAGCCGCGCTCCCACAAAACAGGGTCGTTTGCCACTTCGTAAAGGGATTTTATCTTGCAACAAGCAGCGCCTGCGCTTTCCATCAGGGCAATAGCGTCCTCAACATTGTCGAATGTACCGAGCCAACCTTCTATAACGCTTTCAAGATCTTTGATGTTGGCGGTGCGTAACGCATTGGAAGCAAAGCGCGGGTCATTTTCGAGCTCGGGCATACCCATTGCGCCGCAAAG
This sequence comes from uncultured Oscillospiraceae bacterium, assembly GCA_964426095.1. Taxonomy (GTDB): domain Bacteria; phylum Bacillota; class Clostridia; order Oscillospirales; family Oscillospiraceae; genus Limivicinus. Next base: position 6,522 of record CAYRPD010000049.1, read on the forward strand.
CTTTGTCCACTGGCTGGCGGTGAAAGCTGCGATGATGACACTTTGGCCGTTCTTGCCGCGATAAATTCCGTAAGGTGCCATGGTGCCGTGGTGGCGACCGGAACGAGTAGGATGTGCGCCGAGGGTGGCGGCATTCTCCAGCGGGGACATTACGCTCACTAAGGAATCAAGCAACGCAACATCAATGTATTGGCCCTCGCCGGTGAGCTGGCGGTGGTAAAGCGCGGTGATTATTCCGGAATACGCGCTCAAAACGCCCACATAGTCGCCTATTGCCGTGCCGCATTTGACCGGAGCGCCGTCGGGATCCCCCTGCATATCCATAAAGCCGCTCATACCCTGCGCAATAACATCAAATCCGGGACGCTTTGAGTAACCGCCGGTTTGACCGCAGGCAGAAACCGAGCAATAAATGATTTGCGGGTTTATCTTCACAACGGATTCGTAATCCAGCCCGAATTTAGCCATTTGACCGGGCTTGAAGCTTTCAACAACGATATCCGCATCCGCGATCATCTTCTTTATAATTTCCTGCGCTTCCGGGTCTTTGAGCGAAAGCTCTACGGATTTTTTGCCGCGGTTGAACCAGTTGAATTGCAGTGACTGCCCTTCAAGCCTGGGGGCTATACCGCGCGAATCATCACCGGCAACGGGGCGCTCTATCTTGATTATTTCCGCACCTTGATCGGCCATCATGGCTGTGGCGCAAGGCCCTGCAACGTTATTGGTGAAGTCAACAACGCGAATGCCCTCGAATACTTTTTTCATCTTATGTACTCCTTTTTGCTTCGCGAAATCAGTTGTAGATAAGCTCGCCGGAGATTATCTTGCGCTGGATTTGGTTCGTGCCCTCGAAGATTTGATAAATCTTCGCATCGCGGAAGCGCTTTTCAACCGGGTACTCGCGGCTGTAGCCGTTGCCGCCGAGAATCTGCACGGCATCGGTGCAAACCTGCATACCCATATCGGAAGCGAACACCTTGGAAGCGGAGAAGAGACGAGTGTCAACTATACCGGCATCGGCGCACTTGCACGCGTGCCATACCATCTGACGGCTTGCTTCAAGCTTGGTGTACATATCGGCGAGCATAAAGCCAACGCCCTGGTTTTTGTATATGGGCTTGCCGAAGGTTTCGCGTACCTTGGAGTATTCAACTGCGCATTCAAAAGCATACTGTGCGTTGCCTACTGCGCCTGCGCCGGAAGTGGGACGGGTGTAGCCCAAGGAACGCTTTACAATGTCCATGCCCTCGCCGTGGCCGCCGATCATGTTCTTGAGAGGAATGCGTACATCCTCAAATATTACATCATTGGTGCAGGAAGTGCGATAGCCCATCTTGTCCTCGTGCTTGCCAATGGAGATACCCGGAGTATCGCGCGGTACGATGAAGCAGGAAATACCCTTGGCTCTAAGAGCAGGATCGCTCGTTGCAAAGAGCGTATAGAGGTCTGCAACCTCGCCGTTGGAGATAAAGCTCTTGCGCCCGTTGATTATTACGCTGTCACCGTCAACAACGTAAGTGGTCTTGAGTGCGGCAGAGTCGGAGCCGGCATTGGCCTCGGTCAGCGTGAAAGACATTGCGCCGCCCTGCGTCAGAATATCCGCGACCAGCTTCCAGTGGTATTCTGTGCCTGCAACCTTTATGGGAACAACGCCCATGTATGCGCCGGCAACCGTGCCGGAGAAACCGGCATCACCGCGTGCAAGCTCTTCCTTGATGAGTGCATAGGTGAATATGTCGCCGCCCGATCCGCCGTACTTCTCGGGGATGGTGAAAGTGGTAAGCCCCATTTCAAAGGCTTCCTTGTAGAGTTCGCTGGGGAATCTACCGGTGATGTCACACTCCTTGCAAACGGGTATGATACGTTCGTCTGCAAACTGACGTACCATCTGTTGGAGTGCCTGCTGTTCCTCTGTGAGGAGATGATAGTAGTTTTTCATGCCTGCCTCCTTAAATAAATTTTTTAATAGACTGTCAAACAAAGGGGAAGAAAAGCGGGGTGGTTATGATAATAAGCAGATTTGTCAAAACGCTCATTATTCCGTTGTACTTGACGTAGTCGGAGAACTTGTACCCGGCTACAAGCGTCATAGTGACCTGAGGGTGTGCCACGGGGGTGCAGCACGCGAGATTTGCCGCTATGACGATGCCTATCGTGAACGTCAAAGGATTCCAACCGTAGGTGAGGCAAGTGCTCAGTGCTACGGGCAGAAGAATGATAACGGTGGTGGAGTTTGCAGCAAAGTTGGAAAGCACAGTGCTGACAATTACGAACACAGCGAATACCAGCAGAGGAGAAGCGCTGTTACCGAGTAGCTTAAAAACGTACTCGGCCAAAAGCTCACCTGCGCCGGACTGTGTAAGCCCGTATGCTATGCCCAGCGTGCCTGCCAGCATAAATACCGGACCCCACGAAATGCCCGAAAAAATGCTTTTTTCATCTGCAAGACGGAATATTACGCACAGCAGCGCCGCGATAGCGGCAGTCATGTGAGTGGGGATGACCTGTATCGAGTAGGAAACGATCATTCCGGCGAAGATTAAAAGCATGAGAACGACTTGCTTCATGTCTACTTCTTTGTTCAGAATCTCTTCATCGGAATGCTCTCCGAGACTGTCAACCTCCGGCCTGTCACCCCATATTTTTATACCAAGCTTATAGCCGACGAGCTGAGAATAGATGAGGTAGCATATAAATATGCAAAGCCCCGGTCCGAGGTAGTCATACATCCCGACACCGTAACCGACAAGCGGCTCCATAATACCGTTTGCGGTAAGCTGCGGTGTTGAGCCTACAAGAGTCATTGACCCGCCGTACATTGCTCCGAAAGTGATGGACATGGTCATGTTTCTGCGACTCATCTTAGAAGAACGTGCGACGCTGTCGATTATGGGCAAAAAGCACGCTACAACAGCGGTGTTTGCTAAAAATGCGCTCATTATACCGGCTACTGCACCGGCGAAAAGAATGAACAAACGCTCATTCCCGCGTGATAGTTTTATACACTGCTTTGCAATTACTCTCGCTGTTCCCGTTTCAAACATTGCAACGCCTACAACCATGCTTCCGACAACAAGAACTACGATGTTGTTGGAAAAGCCGGAAAACACGCTCGCTGCATCCGTAGCTCCGACAAGATACATCAGAATGCAGCCGATAACGGCTGTGGCGCTGGTGGGAATCCATTCGGTGATAAACAGTACAATGCAAAGCAGAAGAACCAGAATGGCTAATAATGCGACACTCATTTGTTTTCTCCTTCTATGCTGCGTTTTGCTTACTTGCCTTTGAATTCCGGCTTGCGCTTTTCAAGAAACGCGGTAACGGCTTCTACATAGTCCTCGGTAAGCTCGCATTCGCCCTGTGCGTCAATTTCGGCCTGAATGCCGTCCGCATATGCAGCAAATTGTGCGCGGTTGAGCATGGTTTTTATTCCGGCGTAGGAAACCGAAGGGCCGTGGCTGTATTTCTTAATGTATTTTTGTACGCGTTCCTCAACTTCTTCTGCGGGAACGGCTTCCGTGAAAAGCCCCCATTCGGCGGCTTCTTTGCCGGAGAAGAAACGCCCCGACATGAAAAGATCCTTTGCTCTTGTAGTACCGATTGCACGCGTGACGAGGTATGCTGCACCCGAATCGGGGACAAATCCGATGTTGACAAAGGAGAATGCACACTTCGATGTTTCGGAAACGATCTGGAAATCGCAAGATAAAGCAAGGGCGATGCCTGCGCCCGTTATTGCGCCTTCAACCCAAGCTATTACGGGCTTTTTCACGTTTAACAGACGCAAATTGGTTTCTGCGCCTACACGGCATACCTGCCTTGTGCCGCGAATGCCGGCATCAATGCGGGCTTTCATCGCGTTAAGGTCGCCGCCTGCGCTGAAATTGCCGCCTGCACCGCGAATGACGACTGCTCTTATTTCATCGTCATAGTCACAAAGGTCAAAGCATTCTCTAAGCTCCCTGTGCGTGTCGATGTTAATGGGGTTGCGCTTTTCGGGGTTATTCAATGTGATGTAACCCACGGAGTCGATTTTCTCGAACTTCACATACTTGAATTCCATGCTGTCTTTCCTTTCTTTTCTTAAAGTTTTTATGTACAGGGCGCTCTTATCCCTAATTGCCTGTTAGTTTGGGGAACGCTGATTAATACGCTTGCGAAATGTTTGTCAATGATGTTTATATTCTAACCTATCCTGAGAAAAACACAATAATTATTGTCTGTATGATCGGAAACTGCGATTTTCTTCTACAAGTTTTAGTTGATTTCAACAACATTTTGTTTCATACTTGCTGAAAAACTGTTCATTTCCAAAACTTCTCTTGACATTTTTAAATTATATGGTTATTATTTTGTCAACCGACTTCGACAAATAGAATTACAGGGAGGAGTGAACCATGTGGAAATAAACCAGCTGCAGTACTTCGTTGAGATCTGTAATTGCGGCAGTATTTCCAAAGCAGCAAACAAAGTGCATTTATCACAACAAGGCTTAAGCTCTTCCGTCCGCCGTCTTGAAGCGGAACTGGGCTGCGATCTTTTCTACCGCAAGGGCGGTACGCTTGTCCTCACAGAGATAGGCGCTTTGGTTTTCAAAGAATCGCAAAAGCTCCTTAAGCATTCGTCAAACATCTATGAAATGTGCGAGAATTATAAGGACAAGCATATCCCGATTCGCGTCATGCTTTCCCACAGCATTCTCCCGCGCCTTTCGCCTAAGCTTCAAACGCTCTTGCTTTCTTCATATCCTAATATGCAAGTGGATTTAAAAGAAATGTATTCGGAAGAGTGTATAGAAGCGGTTGAAAACGAAGATGTGGACTTCGCCATAGTATACGGCAAGCCGAAAAGTGATACGATTGAATGCCTTACGCTTGATAATCTAAAACAGGTTTTTATTGTCAATAAGCGTCATCCGTTTGGCGGAAGAAGCTCGGTGTCAATTGATGAATTGGACGGGCTTTCGTTTATTGCGCCCGAGGAACCCAGCTTCCCTCGCCAAATGCTTAATGATATGTTCAAAGAGCGCGGCTTGACTTTTAATGTAGCTTATTCCTGCGGTCGCCCAAGGCAGGTGCTTGAGCTTATCTCAAATAACACTCACCTTATCAGCCGAATTGTCGAAAGCGAAATAACTGAGGCCGATAAGGACAGAATAAGCTTGCTTGAATTGAAAGATATTCCGTTCAGTATGCCGATTTCGCTTTTGTACAAAAAGAACAAGAGCTTTACCGGCAGAGAAAAGACTTTTTTGTCCCTCATATCGGATGCATACAAGCCGTAATAATAAAAACCGCTCCCATCTAATGATGAGAGCGGTTTTGGTATGCGGTCATAAAGAAAATGAGCTGTATATGCGCCGTCAGGCGCATATACAGCCCATTATATGTTTGAGATTATATACCCTCTTACTTAGTGCCGAAGATGCGGTCACCGGCATCGCC
>CAYRPD010000050.1:0-11569 GCA_964426095.1 uncultured Oscillospiraceae bacterium
TGGCGAGGTTATCGCGCACTATCTTGCGGTTGCGCTCAAGCATTTTGTCCTTGTGGCGCAGCGCCACGGCGGCCACGGCCTCATCGAACATACCGCAGCTTATAAGGTCATAATCACGGTGAGATAAAAGCGCTTTCAAAACATCCTCATCGTGCGTGGCAATCCAGCCCAGTCTCAACCCCGCGAGCGAGAACACCTTTGACATACTGCTTACGGATATGCCCTTTTCGTAGAGGTCGGCAATGGATTCGCTCCACTCATCCGTCTGCGTGAGATGGCGGTAAACCTCGTCGCAGAGCACGTATGCGCCGACAGAGCGCGCAATCTCCACTATCTCGCGCAGCGCATCATTGCTCATAAGCGCGCCCGTGGGGTTGTTGGGGTTGTTGATGCAAATCATCTTCGTCCCCGGCGTGACGAGCGAGCGCAGCTCCTCAAGATCCACGTGGTAGCCGTTTTCCTGCTTGAGGTGCATCACGGCCAAGTCCGCGCCGATGGATTCGGGAATGGAATAAAGCTGCTGATAGGTCGGCATAATGCTGATTACGCGCTCGCCGGGGCTGACGAGGGAGCAGAACACATGGTGGTTTGCGCCCGCCGCACCGTGCGTGGGGACAACGTTTTCGGGCTTCACGGTTTTGTAGAGCGAGGCTATGCCCTGCAAAAACTCCGGCTTGCCGAAAATATCGCCGTAGGTCAGGCGCTTTGCGCTAAACTCACGCAAAAACGCGTCCTTATCCTCGCCCGCAAGCTCAAAAAGCTCATCGAGCGAAACGGAGTCCACGCAGGTTTCCGCGATGTTGTATCTCGCGCCCACCTCGTACTCGTTCATCCATTCTTCCACCGCAAAAGGCTTAATGTACATTTCTTTTCCTCCTGAAAATTAAATAATAAAGATAAAGTATTATAAAGTTGACGGGAGCCAAGCCCTGCCGCCTGTCGGCCTTGGCCGACAGGTGCTTGCAGTTTTGCCGTAGTTGGGTTTTGTCCGGACTAGGCAAAGCCCGCAGGGAATACTTTGTGTATTTTCAAGGGCTTTAACGACGTATGGGCGAAACCCGGCACGGCAAAACCGGCTTGGTTTGGCTCTCGTCAACTTAAAAGAAAAACGGCATCCGAACCCAAGACTTATCAGGCGCATTACGCCCGAATACCTACGTCTTAGGTCGGATGCCGTATCCTCTCACCCGGTGATGAGAGAAGCATAATTATTCAGCTTGTTGCTAGTATAGCCGAAAAAGCGTATTCTGTCAAGGGGGTGAGATTTGTAACTAAAAATAGTTGCAAATTGCATTGCAACAGTGTATAATGATATCGACAGGGGGAATGAAGCATGGGGCAAAAGGAAAAACTGATAAAAAAGCTTAAATCCAAGCCAAAGGACATGACATTTGAAGAAGCAGAAACTCTTTTAAAATACCTAAGTTATACTCGAAGCGACAAGGGACGCACAAGCGGCTCACGCGTGATATTTTTAAGTCCAAACCACGCGCCGATATTGTTGCACAAGCCGCACCCGCGAAAAGAGCTTCTTGCATATCAAATAAAGCAGCTTGTTGACATACTCGAACAGGAGGGATTGCTGTGAACAACACAATGGAATACAAGGGTTACATCGGCAGCGTGGAATTCTCGGAAGAGGACGCGGTTTTTTACGGAAAAGTAATGGGGATTCGCGCCCTGATAAGCTACGAGGGAACAAACGCAAGCGAGCTTATTTCGGACTTTCACGGCGCAGTGGATGACTATCTCGCCATGTGCGAGGATGCGCACATCACCCCGGAGAAAGCCTACAAAGGAAGCTTCAATGTGCGCGTATCGCCGGAGCTTCACAAAGAGGCCGTGATTTACGCCGCCGCGCACCACATCACGCTCAACAGCTTTGTCGAAGCTTCCATGCGGCAAGCACTCGGTTCAAGATAGGCCGCCATACTATATCAACAACCCCGGCGCTTTTGCGCCGGGGTTGCAGCATTATATATACACATCAATTCAAAAAGTCGCGCAGCTTTTTCGAGCGGCTGGGGTGGCGGAGCTTGCGGAGAGCCTTGGCCTCAATTTGGCGGATACGCTCACGCGTAACGTTAAACTCCTTGCCGACTTCCTCAAGCGTGCGTGTGCGCCCGTCAACTATGCCGAAACGCAGCTCCAGCACCTTTTTCTCACGCGGGGCAAGCGTATCAAGCACTTCTTCAAGCTGCTCGCGCAAGAGGGAGAACGACGCAGCCTCGCTCGGCTCGGAAGCGTCCTCATCGGGAATGAAGTCACCGAGGTGGGAATCCTCTTCCTCGCCGATAGGCGTTTCAAGCGAAACCGGCTCTTGCGCGATTTTGAGGATATCGCGCACCTTTTCCACCGGCATATCCATTTCGCGCGCTATCTCCTCGGCGCTGGGGTCGTGACCCAGCTCCTGCAAAAGCTGACGGGAGACGCGAATGGTCTTGTTGATAGTCTCCACCATGTGGACGGGGATGCGTATAGTGCGCGCCTGGTCGGCGATTGCGCGGGTGATAGCCTGGCGAATCCACCATGTGGCGTAGGTGGAGAATTTATAGCCCTTGGTATAGTCAAACTTCTCAACGGCTTTGATAAGGCCGAGGTTGCCCTCTTGAATAAGGTCAAGGAAGAGCATACCGCGCCCGACATAGCGCTTGGCAATGGAAACGACAAGCCTGAGGTTTGCTTCCGTCATGCGGTGCTTCGCCGCCTCGCTCCCCTCGGCCATTTTTATGGCAAGGTCGATTTCCTCTTCCGGCGTGAGCAGGGGAACCTTGCCTATCTCTTTAAGATACATACGCACGGGGTCATCGGTGGCAAAGGAGTCCATAAGCGCATCGGTGTCGTTTATCTCCTCTTCCGTGACCTCTTCAATCCCGGCCAAGTCCTCAACCTCGGGGATAATATCGTCAATCGGGGGCAGCACGTCCGCCGTGGCAACGTCTATATCCACGCCGTTTGCCTCAAGCGTTTCGTAGAACTTATCCACGGCCTCGCTGTCAAGATTCATTTCTTCCAGCACTTCAAGCTCTTTGGCAGTGAGGCTGCCTTTCTTCTTGCCGCGCTCTAACAGCTCCGCTAAGCGCTCCTCGGTGGTTTTCTGCGGCTCGGCAGGCTCTTCCTTTTTCTTGGCGGCCTTTTTGCGCGGCTTCACCAGCTCCAGCTCCGGCTGTTCGCTCAGCTCCGCAAGCGAAGCTTGCTCCAAAAGCTTATCGGCCATGCTTGCAAGCTCGTCTTCTTTAAGTTTCATTTCGTCTAACATTGCTTATCCCTCGTATCCCTTTCTGTTTTTCTTCGTGTCGTACACCGTGCTTTGCTTTTGGCGCGCTATGGCGGCATAGTCAAAGCCGGAGGTTTGGCGCGTATGCTCGGTTTTTATGCGTTGTGTATAGTCGCCGAGGCTGGCTTTCGCGTTGGAAAGCCGCTCGGGTTTTTGAATTATCCTCACAAAGAGGCTCATTTCCTCGCCGGAGAGCACGGCGGAAAGCGTTGTGGTGCTCACTTGTCCCCCTGCGCGGACAATATCGGCAACCTCGGTGAAGATATGCGCAAGCACCGGGGACGAAAACTCCTCCACAGTCGGCAACGGCTCATTTATCAGCTCCGGCTCCATATATAAAAGCCGGATAACGCCCTCTTCGGCCACGGCTGAGGCGGGGTTTTCGTATCGTATGCTCTTCTCTGTCGGCTGGCTTTGGCGCTCGGGGCGGCTCTGCTCGCGGTCCTCTGCCCGGCGCGCGCTTTTCATCAGCTTTTTGCGCCGCCGCTCCACCTCATCCGCCACTACCTTTTCGCTCACGCCCGCCATCTCCGCCACGCGCATGGCATAAACCTGCCGCTCCACCGCACCGGGGAGCTTCGCGACAAGCTCCGAGGCTTCTTTCAAAAACTCCACCTTTTGCTCATCGGATTTAAGGTCATACTTCCCCGTGACCGCGCCCAAGCGGTAATCCACTTGGTTTTCCGCCCCCTCTAAGAGATTGCGGAACGCGTCCGCCCCTTTGAGCTTTATAAACTCGTCCGGGTCCTTCGCGCCGTTGAGCTTCAAAACCTTGACCTTTAAATCAAGCTTTTCCAAAATGCCTATGGCGCGCTGCGCGGCCTTTACGCCGGCGTTGTCGTTATCATAGGCGATGATAACCTCGTTTGCATAGCGCGATATCATGCGCGCCTGCTCGCTCGTCAGCGATGTGCCCAGCGAGGCCACGGCGCTGTCGAACCCTGCCTGGTGCAGACTTACTACGTCTATATTTCCCTCTGAGAGAATTATATATCCGCTTTTTGATTTTTTAGCCAAATTCATGGCGAAAAGGTTGCGGCTCTTGTTGAAAACAAGCGTTTCTGGGCTGTTGAGATACTTCGGCTCGCCGTCACCCAAAATGCGCCCGGAAAAGCCTATCACGTGGCCGCGAACATCAATAACCGGGAACACAAGGCGGTTGCGAAACGCGTCATACACCCCGCCGCGCTTTCCCTCGCGGGCAAGCCCCGCCGCTATAAGCTCCCTGTCGCTGTAGCCCTTTGCGTGCATTGCATCCGTCAGGCCGTTCCAGCCGTTCGGGGCAAAGCCGAGGCCGAACGCCGTCACCATTTTGCGCCCTATGCGGCGGTTTTCTATGTACTCGCGCGCCGGAGCGCCGCCGGGCAGATTAAGCTGCTCGTGGAAATAGCGCGCGGCATCGCGGTTTAGCTCAAGCATACGGGTGCGCCGTTTATTCTCCCGGTCGTTGCCCTGCTCCGGCAGGGGCATTCCCACGCGTCGGGCAAGAAACTCCACCGACTCCGGGAAGTTCAGTCCCTCTATCTCCATTATGAAATTAATCACGCTTCCGCCCTTGCCGCAGCCGAAGCAATGAAAAATCTGCTTATCTTGGCTGACGGAGAAAGAGGGCGTTTTCTCGCTGTGAAACGGGCACAGTCCAAAGTAGTTAGAGCCTGATTTCTTCGTCAGGCGCACATAGCCGGACACTACTTCCACAATATCGTTGCGCTCGGCAAGCTCGTTTACAAAGCTCTCGGGATACGCCATGCCGTCTCCCCCCTTTCATCAGTATGCTAAGGCGGTTTTATTATTTCACCGTCCACGCAAAGGGTATGAAAAGCTCGCCGTACTTTTCCATTGCATAACCGTCCGTCATGCCGGAAATATAGTCGCACGCCGCGCGCTCGCGCCCCTCGCGCTCCACCACGCCCCCAAAGTCCTCCGGGAGCTTTTCGGGATTTGCAACGTAATATTCGTATAGCTTGGAGAGTATCCCCTCCACCTTGCTCTCTTCACCCTTGGCAACGGGGTTTTTGTAGACATCGGAATACATAAACGCGTGGAACACGTCAAACGTCTCTTTCATCTTCGGCGAAAGCGAGAGCTTGCCCCCGGCGGAATATGAAATAAGGTCGGATATAAACGAATTTATGCGGCGGCTGTTTTTATCGCCGCAGTTTGCGCGTATAAGCTCCGGCACATCGCGCTCTGTGAGTATCCCGGCGCGTATGGAATCGTCCAAATCGTGGTTTATGTAGGCAATGCGGTCGCAAAGGCGCACAGCGGTCGCTTCCGGGATATCGTCCGGCGCGCCGTGGGTGTGGTTTAATATGCCCATGCGCGTTTCGTAGCAGAGGTTAAGCCCCCGCCCGCCGCGCTCTAAGATATCCACCACGCGCAAGCTCTGCTCATAGTGCTTAAAGCCGCCCGGATATATCGCGTCCAGCGCCCGCTCACCCGCGTGGCCGAACGGCGTATGCCCCAGGTCATGCCCCAGCGCAATCGCCTCTACCAAGTCCTCATTGAGCCGCAGCGCCCGCGCCACTGTGCGCGACAGGCGGCTGACTTCAAGCGTGTGGGTCAGGCGTGTGCGATAATGGTCGCCCTCGGGCTGGAGGAATACCTGCGTTTTGTGCTTGAGGCGGCGAAACGCCTTCGAGTGCGTAATCCTGTCAATATCGCGCTGGAAGCAGGTGCGTATGTCGCACTCCGTCTCCTGCGTGACGCGCCCGCGGGAATTCTCCGCGAGCATACCGTATGGCCCGATGATATAGTGTTCAAGCCGTTCTCTTTCCTCGCGCGGACAAAGCATGGTCGTACCTCCTCTCAAAAAGCCGCGAACAAACCGGCAAACTCCGATTCATTCGGTGTTTTCATCAACACTAAGCGCCGCATAAGAGCAATATTTCTTTCTATTACTCTTATACGACGCGAAATAATATTTCCCTCTAAAATTTTTCGGAAATTTCTATTCTTTTTCATTCTTTCGTCAGCGGCACGGCGCGCAGCGCCTGCCCCGTCACCTTTACGCTCACGCTGCCCGCGCTCGCGTCAAATATCCTCGCGCAAAAGCTCTCCGTCAGCTCCTCCGGCACGAGCGCGCGCAGCGTCACCGCCGCGCCGTACTCCGTTTCGCCCGCAACGCCGCCCGCCGCCGCAATCTCCTGCTTGAGCCGTTCGCACTGCGCGTAGGAGCAGACCGTTTCCGTCTCCGCCCAGCGGCGCACAAGGGATATCCCGGCATCGTCCAGCGCGTCCTTGGCGCTTTTGGTGTAAGCGCGCAAAAGCCCGCCCGCGCCCAGCAGCACCCCGCCGAAATACCGCGTCACAACGCACACCACGCTGTCCACGCCCTCTCGGCGAAATACCTCCAGCATGGGTATGCCCGCCGTGCCCTGCGGCTCGCTGTCATCGCTGTAGCGCTCCGCGCCGTCGCGGATGATGTAGCACCAGCAGTTATGCCGGGCATCGTAGTATTTTTTCTTCATCTCGGCTATGAATTCGCGCGCCTCGTCCTCGGTTTCGACATGGCGCACATGGCCTAAAAACCGCGAGCGCTTTTCAACATATTCGCTCTCGCCCGCAACGGTGGGAATGCGGTATTCTGTCATTGCTCCCACTCCTCCTTAGGCTCTTCATAGCCGGGGATGAACTCCTTGACCCGGCCTATAAGCTCCGCCGTCAGCACGGTCTCTGCCGTAATGCCGCTGTCGGTGTATTCAAGCTTCGTCACAGCTCCCTCGCGCTTGAGCGTATCCACTATGCCCGCCTTGGCATACGGGATTTCAAGCGTCACGCGCTTCTTCGCCCGCCCCAGCATTTCAAGAAGCTTCTCCGTCAGCGCGTCCGCGCCCTCGCCGCTCTTGGCCGAAAGGCAGACTATGTCCTCCCCGTGCGGCAAAATGCCGATGTAGGCATCGCATTTGTTGTATACGCGCACACAGGGGGTGCTCTCCGCACCAAGCTCGCGTATAAGCTCGTCCACAACGCGCGCCTGCTCTATCCATTCGGGGTTTGATATGTCGATTACGTGCAAGAGTACATCCGCATATTGAAGCTCTTCAAGCGTGGCCTTAAACGCCTCTATAAGATGCGTAGGGAGCTTGCGGATAAAGCCGACAGTGTCGGACAAAAGCACCTCTGTGCTCTCGTCCAGCCGCAAGCGGCGGGTGGTGGTGTCGAGGGTATCAAAAAGGCGGTTATTCGCCGGTATGCTCTCCCCCGTGAGGCAATTTAGGAGCGTGGATTTGCCCGCATTGGTGTAGCCCACGAGCGCCACAACGGGCATGGAGTTTTTCTCTCTACGGCGGCGCTGGGTAGAGCGCACCTTGCGCACGGCGGCCAGCTCCTCTTCAAGCTTTTGTATCTTGCGGCGGATATGGCGGCGGTCGGTTTCGAGCTGGGTTTCGCCGGGGCCGCGCGTGCCTATGGGGGATGCGCCGCCGGACGCGGTTTGGCGCACAAGGTGCGTCCACATACCGGTAAGGCGCGGCAAAAGGTATTTGTACTGCGCCAGCTCCACCTGCAACTGACCCTCGCGCGTCTGCGCACGCTGGGCAAAGATATCCAGTATAAGCCCCGAGCGATCCAGCACCTTTACGCCAAGCTCCTCACCCAGCACTCGCATCTGCGAGGGGGTAAGCTCATTGTCAAACACCGCAAGGTCGCAATCGTTCATCTCTATTATCTCTTTAAGCTCCTGCACCTTGCCGTCCCCGATGAAGCTGCGCGGCTCGGGCGTGGGGCGGTTTTGGATGAGCATGGCCACGGCCTCGCCGCCCGCCGTCTCCACAAGCGCGGCAAGCTCCGCCATTGAAATCTCGCTCGATCTCTCCCGCTCGTCCATGCTCGCCGCCGCCAGCCCTGCAAGCACGGCGCGCTCTTTTTTTATCTCTGTCGATTCCGTAGTAGCCATTACCAACCTCTTCGCGCAAAATTTTCTGCCGTTATTATATAACATACTTTGCGCTTTGAAAAGCGTTATTTCTCCGTTTTCGCTCCCTCTTCCCCTCTCTCCGCGTCCTTGGGTATCGAGATTTTGAATATAACCGCGCTCTCCGTCTCCTCGCGCTCCATGCCCGCGGCGATGCCGCTTGTGCGCATGAGGTCTATCCCGCGCGCAAGGCTTGTAAGGAAGCTTTTGAGGTTTCCCCCGGCGCTGGTGCGCTTTTCTTCGCGCTGTTCGCCCTCTGCCGCACTTTTTTCGCGCGCGAGGAGCGAATCTATATATTCCTCCGTTGCGGCGACATTTAAAGCGTTTTCCTCGATGTGCGCAAGCGCCGCGCGCTGCTTTTCGGCGCTATCCAAGCGCAACAGCGCCCGCCCGTGCCGCTCGGTGAGGTTTTCTTCGCGAAGCTTTGCGAGTATATCCTCCGGCAGACGCAAAAGGCGGAGCTTATTTGCCACGGCGGATTGGGATTTGCCTATACGGCGCGCGGCCTCTTCCTGGCTCATGCCGAACATATGTATAAGCTGGCTTATGCCGTTGGCTTCTTCTATAAAGTCCAAGTCCCGCCGCTGTAGGTTTTCGATGAGCGAGATTAGTCCCGCATTCTCCATGTCAACTTCCATCACCATGCACGGCACTTCACAAAGCCCTGCGAGCTTTGCCGCTCTCAGCCGCCGCTCGCCCGCGATAAGCTCGTATCTGCCGCCGCGCCTACGCACGGTGAGCGGGTTTAATATGCCGTAGCTGCGTATGCTCTCCCCCAGCTCACGCAGTGATTCATCGTCAAATATCTTCCTTGCCTGCACGGGGCAGGGTTCTATTTCCTCCGTGCGCAAATATATTATCCCGTCTCGTTTGAGCGCGGCAGGGCGCGTCCTCAATGCCTGCATATTGCCTATTCCTCCTCAATTTCGTTTGTTGCGGGTAAATTCTATACTATATGCATTGCAAATCTCCGCGAAAGAGAGGGGAATGCGAGCTTTTTATCAAAAAATGCGCTCCGGAGTACAGAGCGCAATTTTATGAGATTTATGTTGTTGTAGTTCTTTTTTATCTTAATCTTTCAATATTTTCAGATATATGTCAAGCCGTGCGTTGATGTACTCGGCAAAAAGATTCTCCATTGCAGATAAATTATGCTTTACATGGTATTCGTCAAAAGCGTCATAATAGGCCATTCTGTCCGTAAACTTGATGTCAATCGGCGGGTACCCCGCTTTCATCAGTTCTAGGTTAACCAACAGTCTCCCCGTTCTGCCGTTTCCGTCAATAAAGGGATGTATACCCTCAAATTCTATGTGGAAACGGGCAAGCTTTGTCACAATGTGCTCCGTGCTCTCCGCATAGTCGCGCAATAACTGCTCCATTTTCGGCTCAATCAAATACGGCTGCACCGGTTCATGCCGCGCGCCCATTATCCGTACCGGCACACGGCGATATACGCCCCTATCCTCTCTCTTGTCGGCAAGCACCAAATAATGAATCTGTTTAATTACGCTCTCGCTCAATGCCGCATTCTCGCTCACAAGCTCGCGCACATAATCAAACGCTTCCTTGTGGCCGACCGCTTCCATGTGGTCTTTCAGCGGCTTTCGGTCAATCGTCAGCCCTCGAAGCACCAAATCCGTTTCCCGCAGGGTGAGGGTGTTCCCCTCGATAGCATTGGAATTATAGGTATATTCAACCGCAAATTCTTCATTCAGGCGCGCTATCTCCCCCTCGGTCAGCGGTCTTTTCGTGTCAAGCTCCTGCTTTTTTCGGTCAATCTGCGTAAGCAGGCTTTCCTTTGATTTATAACGCCCGTCTGATGGTTTTTCTGCGTCAAGCGGTAGCTTCCACCCGCCCCCCTCTCGATATGCGCCCGGAATCTTACCCTCGGCACATAGCGTCCGTATGCGTCTATCCGATATGCCCCACTTTTGCGCGGCCTCTTTCACGTTCATGTACATGGTTTATCACCCCTTGCCTTTATATTATACCTTTTTATCGGAATAATATCAAGCCTATCGGAATAATACTTTGCTGTTTTGCGGAATAATACTGCGCGTTTACTGTGCTTTTTCGGCGGCGTATATGTTGAGCTTGCTTTGCGCGAGCTTCAGCGCCGTATCCATATCTGCGTCTCCGTAGAGATACGGCAGAACGCTTTGCGTAAATATCTCCTCGGCCTTGATGTTCTCCGGCGTGCGGATTGCCGCATTTTTTATAAGCGCGTACACGCGCGCCTCGGTTGCGGGCGAATTATAAGACTGCAACATGTGCTCCAAAGCCGCAAGATTAGTGGGATAGCATATCCGGCGCTTATTAAAATCATTCAGTTGCTCCTGCTCGGTAAGCATTACGCGCAGATAGCCCCACGCGCGCTCCTTGTTCGCGCAGGTTTTGGGAATCATGTACCCGCTTTGGTAGTCGCAGACGAAGCTTGTGAAGCTGTCGCCGCCGTCCGCGCCGTCAAAAAGGCGAACGGGCTTACCCGACGCGATGAGATTATTTAAGTAGTCCGGCTGCAAATCCGTATACTACAGCACCTCGGAAATGTAGCTGTTCTCAAAGTCCGCCTCATCCGGTCGCGCCGCGCATACTTCCAGCAGGGCGCGGATGCTGTCATTGTCTACTTTGTAGCCCGCGCCCTCACTTACATACGCCGATTTCAGCATTCCCGGTGTGAGCCACGATAAAAGCGTTGTCTTTGTCACCCAATCGCTGAAAAGCGGCTCGGTATACCCTACCGTGTCAAGGTAATCCCGGCACTCTGCAAGTCGAATCGGGGCGAGATTGTCGGCCAATTCACCCATTGTACGAAGCCCCGAAATGCTGAATCCTCCCCAGATTTCGTGCAGCTCCCCCGTTGCGCTCAAGCCCTGTGAGCATCTGCGGCAAAAACTCCACGCGCGAAAGCTCGCTGTCTGCGTCTATATACGAGTACAAATCCGCAAACCCGGCGCTTGCGTCCATCGAATGCCCATCACTGACAACGATGTCAATCTTGTCCGTGGTGCTCACATCGCGCATAAGGCGGTTCAAGCCCTCATCGTCCGCGCCGTAATTGAGGATTTCCACACGGTAATCCGGCGAACGGTGCGCGTACCGGCTCTCCAAAGTACCGAGCAGCTCCGTCACTCGGCCGTAAAACGCAATGCGCACCGTCTGCCGCTCGTCGGGAACGTAGCTTTTTGTCAGGCAAATCATCTCAGCTGATGCGCCGTGCTCCTTGCCCTCCATTTGATAGATTATCTCGTTTTCATCGCGCGGCACAAGCAAAAACACGTCCTCGCCCAGCTGGCAAACGTACCTATAGCGTGTGTTCGCGTCAAAGAATTCGTCCCAATTGAATAGGTGCGAAACCGTGTAATCATCGCTAA
>CAYRPD010000051.1:0-11548 GCA_964426095.1 uncultured Oscillospiraceae bacterium
CGCGGTGCGTCAGCGCTTTGTGGCGGGGTTTACGATGTTGCGCCAGTCAAGGTCGCCGCGGCGCAGCCCCTGCACCAAGACCTCAGCCGTGGCGGCGTTGGTGGCAAAGGGGATCTGATACTGGTCGCAAAGGCGCTCGATTTTATTGATATCGTCAAAGCCCTTGGGGTTGGCCGGGTCGCAGAAGAAGAGCACCAAGTCAATCTCGTTAAAGGATATACGCGCGCCTATCTGCTGCGCGCCGCCTTGGTCGGCGTGGAGGTAGAGCGTTATGGGAAGCCCCGTCGATTCCGACACGAGCTTGCCCGTGACATGAGTGGCGCAGAGCGAATGCTCGGCCAAGATGCCGCAGTAGGCAATGCAAAACTGCACCATAAGCTCCTTTTTCCTGTCATGTGCCATCAATGCGATGTTCATTATTGTCCTCCCTTTTTCCGTTTCTCTTTCGGATTATTATAAACACACTTTCGCCAAACTTCAACTGTAAATTATCACAAAACGCGATATAAGTCGCACTCCGGTGTATTTTTTCATTTCAAAAGCGCCATTTCCTCTTCGGAAGAATCGCTGTAGCTGCGAATGACGTAATAAGCGTCAAGGATGTTCTTGGCGATAAACGCCGTGCTCGCACCCGAGCCGCCTCGCTCAACGACAACGGCAATTGCGATTTCCGGGTCATCGGCGGGGGCGTAGCAGATGAACATACCGTCGTTGGTGATGCCGTCACCTTTCTGTGCGGTACCGGTTTTGCCGTTTACGCCGTGCTGACCCTCTGCGCCCGTGCGCGTGAATTTGCACGTAGCGAAAAGCTCATAAAGCTGCTGGTTGCTGGTGGCGTTAACCACGAGGTGCATACCCTCTTTAATCGCGTCCCAGTTATAATCGGCCGATTCCACCGTGCTCAGCTCGTCCGCCTCGCGCTCGAACACCTTTTCGCTGTAGTCATAGCTGCGGACGGTTTTGAGAATGGAAGCGGAATGCCTGTGGCCGTAGTTTGCAAGCGTGGCGCAGTATTCGGCCATTTGAAGCGGAGTGAAAATACTGTCGGACTGGCCGATAGCGGCCTGGAGCGTATCACCTATACGCCAGTCTGCACCGGCGTAGTCATAGTGGTTTTCGCGGTTTGACATATTACCCGTGGTTTCCACAAGCTCAATGCCCGTCGGCACGCCCAGCGAGAACGCATGGGCAACCTCGCCCAGATAGTCAACGCCCAAATCGTGGCCTATCGTGTAGAAATAATAGTTGCATGAATCTCGAAGCGCGGTGGAGACATTTTCAAGCGGGTGGGTGATATGCTCACTGGTGGCGTTCCAAATCCAGCATTCAGGCGAGTAGCCTTCGGCGGAATACTTGGTGAAAACGCCTTCGCATTTTACCTGATCCTCGGTGTTGACAACGCCGGCATTGAGCGCGGCGATTGCCGTGACGGGTTTGAAGGTAGAGCCGGGGGCGTAAGCGCCCATGAGCGCGCGGTTAAAAAGCGGCGCGTTGGCGGTTGCCAAAAGCTCTTGATAGTTTTCGATAATGTTGGAGACATCGTAGGTCGGCCAGCTCGCCATTGCAAGCGGTTCGCCCGTGTCCACCTTGACGACAACGGCGGCAGCGCCGGTTATCTCGTCTTTCATGTTCGGGTCATAGTCGCCGCGCGCTATACCCTCGGCGCGCTCCTGCGCACGGGTTTTGATAAGGTCGTTTACGCCCGCGTTCAAGATACGCTCGGTCTGCTCTTGCAGGGTTTGGTCTATCGTGAGATAGATATGGTTGCCGGGCTCGGGTTCTTCAACGTAAACGGTGCTCAAAACCGTGCCGGAAGCGTTTTTCGTCTCTTCCACTACGCCGTCCTTGCCGTGCAGATAGGTTTCAAAGGCGTATTCCACGCCGTCTTTACCTACGTTCGCGTCAGTGGAGTATTTAAGAAGCGAATATTTTTCGTATTCTTCCTGCGTCATAAGGCCGACATAGCCCAAAATGTGCGCGGCATAGTCCGTGCCGTATTCGCGCTGATAAGCGCGGTTGACATTAATGCCGTTATATTTATTCTCCATAATGGAAGTGATAAGCTTCATGCTCGCATCTTCCACAAAGACATAGTCGGCGGTATTAATCGCGTAGCGGACATTTATGGAGTAACGCACACCGGCGATGGTGCGCATATCCCTGGCCGAATAGCTGTTGTCTATTTCATAGCGCGTGCGCATATAGCTCATAAGCTCAACCGCCGTGGGATTCTCCGGGTCAACGCAGATTTCCTTGAGCGCGTCTTTTTTATCCTCGATGTACGCACGGAGCATGGTTTTTTGAATCTCCGTCATGTCATCAATGTATTCAAAGGGCGGCTCGCGCGTAATGGGCAAATCGTCCGTATACTCGTCTCCGTAGCCCTCGACCATGCTGACAATGTTGAGGATAGTTTCGTTCGGGTCTTCGTTTGCAAACAGCTTCGTGGTGTCAATGGTGAGGTTATAAACCTCGGTATTGCTCACCAGCACGCGCCCCAAACGGTCAAGAATATTGCCGCGCGCGGCGGTAATGGTGCGCCGCTCGGTGGTTATCTCGCTGCTTTGGTTGTAGTACGCCTCGCCCTCTATTATTTGCAGCTGATAAAGCTCAAAGGCGTAGATTGTCAGCAGGATAAGCATGATAACGATGAGCGCAAGTATCCTGCCCTCTTTGACAAGTCTGTGATGCATTACAGGGTCCTTTCTTATAAGCCGAGTGGTGTTTCCTTTACTCTATCCATTCTGCCGGCGGGAAATATGCCAGCACCGCAAACGGCATTGACCACAGGGTTTGCAACAGCATAGTGACGAGCATCGTGCCCGACCACACATCCAGCGCCGCCGTTTTGAGCATTTGCACAACGCCGGTTGCGATAAGCGCGATAAGCGTTGCGCCCATGTAGGCGAAGAAGCGGCGGTTAATGAAAAACTGCGCCACGAAGCCCGTTACAAAGCTCAGCGCCGGGAAGAGCACCGTAAAGGTAACGGTATTCTCTATAAACGCCATGTCCGCGAATATCCCCATTATAAGGCTGAACACCGCGCCCCAGGTTGCGCCCTCGAACATACCCACGGCCACGGCCACCGCCGGAAGCACCATGGGGCAAACGCCGAGGGGGCGAAGCTCCGTAAGGAGCATATTTTGCGTTATGAGCGCGAGGAACATATAAAGCGCGTATTTCAAAAGGCGCTTTACGTTCTGCGCGGAAAAAATGTCTTTAAAGTTTATATTCAAGCTTATTCCACCATTTCAAAGCTTTTTATAATAAACACCTGCACAAGCGAATCGAAGTTGCACTCCGGCTGGATAAGGCCGTATTCAATCTGGCCGCCCGCCTCGGTTTGCACATTGGTTATCGTGCCTATCAGCAAGCCCGCCGGGAACGCGCCGCCCGAGCCGGAGGTCAAAACCTCGTCCCCGACGAATATCTGCGCGCCCTCTGCCAAGAATGTGAGCTTGGCCTGTTTTTTCTTCATCAGCGCAAATTCGCCTATCGACATACCCGATGAGCCCGACTGCCCGACATACGCGCCCACCGACATATCAACGTCAATAAGCGTGCTGACGGTAGCCCAGGTTTCACCAAGCTCCGTAACCTGACCGACAACTACGCCGTACTCGGTTATGACAGGGTCATTAAGCTCAATGCCGCTGCTCGCGCCCTTACTTATAGTAAAGGACGAGGACCAGTTAGACGAGGACCACAAAACCACCTTGCTCGATTCCAGCTCATAGTCCGTGTGCTTTTCGCGAAACTCCAAAAGCTGACGCAGGCGGACATTCTCCTCGGACGCGGCTATACCGTCACGCGCGGATTGCTGCGCCTCGGCAAGCTGAGAGCGAAGCGATTCATTTTCCGCTTGGAGAGAATCGTACTCATATAGATAGCCGTAAATCGTGTCAAACCAGTTGACAGCGGAGCTTAAAACCTTTTTTATCGGCGCTTCCAAAACCCCCGTGGCGTTTTGCAAAAGGCTGATTTCGCCGTTTCTGGCAACGGTGGAAAAGCCGATTATTATCGCGACGGCAATTACTATAACGCCTATGCGTATTCCGTTTTTCTTTAAGTAATCCTTCAAAGAGCTTTCACTCCTTTATCTCTTGACGCTTCCGCGCGAAAAATTGTTCCCTGCGAAAGCTTTTTCGTTTATATGCAGTAATATTCTTCTTATTTCAGCATTGAATCCAGCAAGCACAGCGGAAGCCCCATCACGTTGAAGAAATCCCCCTCTATGCCCTTTACGAACACCGCGCCGCGCCCCTGAACGCCGTAAGCGCCCGCTTTATCCATAGGCTCGCCCGTGGCGATGTACGCGCTTATCTCGTCCTTCGTCATTTCGCGAAAATGCACGCTCGTTTTCTCCGCCTCAACGCGCATTTCGCCGTTTTTGCAAACGGCAACGCCGGTATAAACCTCATGCGTGTTGCCGCTGAGCGCAGTGAGCATTTCGCGCGCCTCGGTCTCGGAATGCGGCTTGCCGTACACCTTATTGTTAAACCACACTATTGTGTCCGCCGCGATTACCAAATCGCCCTTGTCGCACAGCGCCGAAACCTCTTCGCACTTAGCCCTTGCAAGCGCCTTTACCGTGTCCGCCGCGCCCGCGCCGTCAGGCGCGTGTTCCTCGCCCTTGGCGGGCATGACCTTTATATCATAGCCCAGCATCTCCATAAGCTCGCGCCGTCTGGGTGAGCCGGAGGCAAGTATTATCACTTTTCAGTCCACTCCTCTGTAGTATAATCCGCGTGTGAGCACGTTGGGCTTATAGTCGGAAAGCCCCATATGCCCCTTTGCAACCTCTACGCATTCGCGCGCGCTCTCCGTGGTGAACATCATTCTCAGCCCCCACAGCCCTGCGGAATAAAGATCCTCCTTTTTGTCCGCAAGATAGAGCTTGTGCGCGTTGTAAACCACGTTGCGGCAGCCGTATTCCTTCACAACCGGGAACACCGACCCCATCCTGTCGCCCATCTGCGCCGGGGTTTGGCAGTTGCAGCGCCCCGCGCTTTCTTTGATGATGCACTGCTCCGTCACCATAAGCGGTAAACGGCCGTACACTATAAGCTCGGTATCAATCGGCTTTGCCAAGTCCTTTATCTGCGCGATGCGCAGCTCAAAAGATGCCGTGGCCGACAAAAAGCCCATGTCGGCAAGCATTTCAAGGGTATACGAGTTAAATGCGTTCAGCCCGAAATCGCCCCTCAGCTTCATTCCCGCCGAGCGCGCCGGAACTACCTGCCCGAGGTTGCCCACGAGCGCTTCATTCACGCCGTAGTCAAAAAGGCGCTGCAAGGTGGCGTACATCTCACGCATTTGCGTGTCGTTTATTATCCTCGGCAGCACCGCCACCGGCACGCTCCCCTTTTCCACAAAGGGCAGCACGAGCTTGGGCTGCTCGGCCATTATTTGTGCAGGGACATAGATATACGCCGGGCGCAAGTCGGCAAGCTCGCGCGAGAGCTGCTCTGCCGTGCGCACTTGGATAATGAGCTTAGGATCGGCCACTGTCGCCACATTCTTCGGCGGCGGCGGCAGGGGCAGGGTGCGGCGCATGGGCGGCACGGCGCGCTGGCTCGAAAGCGCCGAAATGAGCTTTCTTCTAAGCTCGTTTATCTCCGCCGCGGCAAGGTAAAGGCCGGGATCGGTCTTGGCCTTGTTCTCCACGCAGTTATAGGGCGTGCCGCCGGTTTTGAACATCTGCTCTACCAAATATCCGTCCGTCAGCCCTTGGCGCTGGGCTTTCTCCGGCACGGGGCCGTAGGTCACGGCCTTGTGGCCGTCATCGTCAAAGGCGATGGCCTTTATCCGCTCGCCCTTTTCGGCCACGGTGTAAAAATGCACGGGAACGCGGCGCAGCTCGCCCTCGGCATAGGCGCGGCGGGCAACCGTGAACATCTTTTCCGTGCCCTCGCTCGCCTCTTCTCTCACGCCGAACATATCCTTTTTGTCGCCGTTGAAGTAGCCCTGCGTAAAGCCTTGGCGGGAAAACGCCTTCGTCAGCATTTCCATTTCCTCGGCGCTGGGCTGGCGGTGCTCTTTTATGGCCTTGGAGTATATCCCCGTCACTATCGCGGTGTACTCCGGGCGCTTCATTCTGCCCTCTATCTTCACACACGCCACGCCCGCCTCTTCTATCTCGCGCAGACGGTCTACAAGGCAGTTATCCTTTAAGGACATAGGGTAATCGTCCATGCGCCCGCCGAGGGAGTATTGCATACGGCAGGGCTGGGCGCACATACCGCGGTTTCCGCTGCGGCGGCCTATGAGCGAGGACATATAGCACTGCCCCGAATGGCAAAAGCACAGCGCACCGTGCACAAATATCTCCGTTTCAATGGGGGAATTGGCGGTGATGTATTTTATCTCTTCAAAGCTCAGCTCGCGCGCAAGCACGGCGCGCGTCAGCCCCATTTCGGCGGCGGCCTGTACGCCCGCAAGGTTATGAAGGCTCATCTGCGTGCTCGCGTGAAGCGGGATATCCGGCAGGGCGCGGCGGATAGCGGAGATAAGGCCGATATCCTGAATGATTATCCCGTCCGCCCCGCAGTCGGAAGCGAGCTTCGCCGTGGCCACGGCCTCGCTCATCTCGCGGTCGTTGACAAGGGTGTTGAGCGTGACATACACCTTGCACCCACGCACGCGGCAATAGGTCATTGCCTTTTCAAATTCTTCGTTTGTGAAATTCTTCGCGCCTCGGCGGGCGTTGAAGTCACCCATGCCGAGATATATCGCGTCCGCGCCGTTTTGAACGGCGGCTATAACAGCCTCCGGAGATCCGGCAGGCGAAAGAAGCTCCAGCATTTTTTATCTTTCCTTTTATCGTTTTGCGTCTTAAGTAAACCCGCGCGACGCTCCCCGCGCCCGCTTTTCACCCGAAGTCGCAATAATCGTAATTATACAGTGTGCATTATAACACATTTATTCCTATTGCGACAAGACAAAATTAATGTTATAATCCACATATAATCGGTTTTACATTTATGACATAATTTCAGAGGTAGGCAAATGGCTTCTTCGGCGCTTCAAAATTCCATAAGCGATGCCGCGCTTGACACGCTCATCTCCGCGCACGACGGGGATGTCGCGCTTTTGTATCTGTATAGGGCGCGCACGGGCGTGTTGGATGCAGAGCGCGCCGCGCGCGATTTGTGCCGCACAAGGCGCGAAATAGACGCGGCGGAAGAGAAGCTATGCCGTCTCGGCCTCACCCCGGGCAGAGAAAGCGCCGCACCCGCTCCCGCTCCTGTGCCGGATGCTCCCCCGCGCCGCGCCGTGCCCCCCGCTCCGGCGGACGAGCTGCCGGAATACCGGGCGGAGGATCTTGTCCGCCGCAGCCGCACGGACACGCAGTTTGCCGCCATACTTGCCGAGGCACAGCGCGCAATGGGGCGCGCGCTAAGCTCGGTGGATATGAAAACACTCTTCGGCGTGTATGACTATCTCGGTCTCCCGGCAGATGTGATAATGCTGCTTATAAACCACGTTTCCAAGCAGTATTCCGCCCGGTACGGCACTTCCCGCCGTCCGAGCGCGCGGGCAATACAAAAGGAAGCGTTCTTCTGGGCAAACCGCGAGATTTTGACCGTAGAGCAGGCGGAGGAATTTATCCGCGCTGCGAATGCACGCATGACGGCGCTTGAGGACGTGAAAGCGGCCATGGGCATAAAGGGGCGCGAGCTTACCAAAACGGAGAGTGAATATATCTCCTCTTGGCTGGATATGGGCTATACCCCGCAGGCCATCGCCATCGCCTATGACAGAACCGTTACCAACACCGGCTCTCTCCGCTGGAGCTATATGAACAAAATCATACTCAGCTGGAAAGAGAAAGGGCTGTTCACCCCGGAGGATATAGAGCAAAAGGATTCCCGCCGCCCCGCCGCCACCGCAAAGCCCGCGCCGCAGCGCGGCAGCCGCCCGGCGGATTTCAAGGAGCTTGATTCCATTTTGGATAAAATATAAGTAGGAGCGCATACCATGAGCTATGACGGAAAGCTGCTCGCCCGGGCGAGAGACGAGCTTGAAAGACTGCGCGGCGAAAACGCCGCCGAGCATGAGCGCCGACAGGCGCTTGTATATAGGCGCGTGCCGGAGATTGCCGAGCTTGACGCGGCGATGCGAAGCGAGATGATTATGCTCGCCCGGCTCACGGTTTCCCGCGTGCCGGATTTGAAAGAGCGTTTGGTCGCACTCGAAAAAGAAAACCTCGATATGCAGGCGCGCCGAGCCGAGCTTTTGACCGCGCACGGCTTTACCGTGGACTATCTCGACCCCATATACTCCTGCCCCCTTTGCCGCGACACGGGCGTGTTGCCCGACGGAGGTATGTGCCAATGCCTTAAAACGCAGTATAACCGCGCCGTCACGGCGGAGCTTTCTTCGCTTCTCCGCCACGGTAACGAAAGCTTTGATAAATTCAATCTCGACCTTTACCCCGCCGAGTTTGACGCGCATTACGGCGTTGTCCCGCGCGAGGCGATGGGCAAGGTTTTTGAAATCTGCCGCCGCTTTGCCGAGAATTTCCCCAATGTCAGCTCCAATCTTCTTTTGCAGGGCGACACGGGCTTGGGCAAAACCTATCTCTCTGCGTGCATTGCGCGCGAGGTTTCGGATAAGGGGCTTTCCGTCTGCTACGATTCCGCCGCCGCCGCGCTCGATGCCTTTGAGCAGCAGAAGTTTTCCCGCGACAGCGAGCAGGGTCAGCTTGCCGCGGCGCGCGTGAAGAATATGCTCGAGTGTGATTTGATGATTCTTGACGATTTGGGCACGGAGATGAACACCCCCATGGCGCTCAGCGCCCTTTATACGCTCATCAATTCCCGCCTTGTCTCCGGCAAAAAGATGATAATCAGCACCAACTGCACCGATGAAGAGCTTTCCCGCCGCTATACGCCGCAAATATGCTCGCGCATATTCGGGGAGTTTGTGCGTCTGCCCTTTGCCGGGCGTGATATACGGCAAAAATAAAAGAATAAGGAGTGTAAAGCCATGCAGCATGAAATAACCTGCGCGCATCCGCTTTTGGATGCTTCCGGGGAGCTTATCGAACCGGGCTATGCGAAAAGTCTCCTGCCCGTCTATTCCCGCAAGGACATAAAAGCGCCCAAGGCGAGGATTAAGGAATGGGATTATTACCTTATCAATAACGGCCGCTTCGCCCTCGCTCTCACCGTGGCGGACAACGGCTATATGGGGCTTGATTCCCTTTCTCTGCTCGACTTTGCCGAGGGCTGGGAGATAACCAAAAGCCCCATGAGCTTTATGCCCATGGGCTCTGTCGGTCTGCCCGCCAGCTCCAAGTGCGGCAATGTCCGCCACGGGGGCAAGGGCTATTCTATCAGCTATGAAAATGACGGCACCGGGCGGCGCGTGCTCACCGCGCGCATGGACGCTTTCGGCGCTGAGGGTGCACTGCTTGCCAACATTGAGCTTTTTGACGAGCCGGAAGAGAGCATGGTTATTTGCACTCCGTTTGACAAGCCCGGCCACTTCTATTATAATCAGAAAATCAACTGTATGCGCGCCAAGGGCAGCGTGAAATACGGCGAGCGCCTATATGAATTTGACCCTGCCGACTCCTTTGCCGTGCTCGACTGGGGGCGCGGCGTGTGGACATATCATAACACCTGGTATTGGGGCAGCGCCTCTTATCATGTCAACGGTGTGCCGTTCGGCTGGAACATCGGCTACGGCTTCGGCAACTGCTCCGCCGCGAGCGAGAATATGCTCTTTTATAACGGCAAAGCGCATAAGCTCAGCGCCGTTAAGTTTAATATCCCCGGCGGCGAGCGCGATTTCATGAGCCCGTGGACGTTCACTTCCGACGACGGCCGCTTTGAAATGGACTTCAAGCCCGTTTTGGACAGAGCCTCGTGTACGGATTTTAAGCTACTCAAGTCCGACCAGCATCAGGTGTTCGGGCTGTTTACGGGCAAAGCGGTGCTTGATGACGGCACGGTTATCCCCGTGCGGGACTTTCCCGGCTTTGCCGAAAAGGTTGAAAACAAGTGGTAATTTAGTGTGTACGGAGGTTATTACAGTATGCAAAAAAAGTACAGTGACCTTACACCCGCCGAGCGGCAGGAAGAGCTTGCCGCCGTCAGGGCTGAATTTGATGAGCTTTGTGCGCAGGGGCTGAAGCTCAACATGGCGCGCGGCAAGCCCGGCAAGGAGCAGCTTGACCTTGTCAGCGATATGCTCACCGTCCTCTCCTCTCCCGACGACTGTATTTCGGACGGCGTGGATGTCCGAAACTACGGAGAGCTTGGCGGTATAGCGGCGGCAAAGCGCCTTTTTGCCGATATTCTCGGCTGCCGGGAAGAGGAATGCTTTGTCGGCGGCAACGCCTCGCTCCAGCTTATGTACGATACCATCAGCAAGGCGTACACCCACGGTCTGAACCACGCCGTAAGACCTTGGTGTGATCTCAAACGCGTCATATGGCTCTGCCCCGCTCCGGGCTATGACCGCCATTTTAAGATTACCGAAAGCTTCGGCTTTGAGCTTGTCACCGTGCCTATGACGGATTCCGGCCCGGATATGGACGTTGTTGAGCGCCTTATCACCGACCCCGAGGTCAAAGGTATGTGGTGCGTGCCGAAGTATTCTAACCCCGATGGCATTATATATTCCGATGAAACCATCCGCCGCTTAGCCGCCATGAAGCCCGCCGCGCCCGATTTCATGCTCATGTGGGATAACGCATACTGCGTGCATGAGTTTGACGGCGATTTTGTCCCCTTTGATGATATTCTCACGCTCTGCCGTGAAGCAGGCAACCCCGATATGGTGTACGAATTTGCTTCCACCTCTAAAATCACCTTCCCCGGCGCGGGCATTTCCGTGCTCGCAACGAGTGAGGCAAACCTCGCCCGCCTTACGAAGCTCACGGGCGTGCAGGTGATATCCTTTGATAAGGTCAACCAGCTTCGCCATGTGCGTTATCTCAAGGATAAGGCGCACACGCTTGAGCTTATGAAGCGCCATGCAAGCATCCTCGCGCCGAAGTTTGAGTGTGTTTTGAAACATCTTGAAGAGGAGCTTGCCCCCCTCTCCATTGCCCGTTGGCAGACCCCGCGCGGCGGGTACTTCGTCTCGGTGTACACCAAGCCCGGTTTAGCCAGGTACACGCTGACTCTGTGCAAGCGTGCGGGCGTTGTGATGACCCCTGCGGGCGCAACCTATCCCTACGGCGATGACCCGGACGATTCCAACATCCGCATTGCGCCCTCTTACCCCTCTTATGAGGAGCTGGATAAGGCCATGCACATCTTCTGCGTCTGCCTCAAGCTCGCCGCCCTGGAAACGATGGGAATGTGAGGGAGAAGCGGGGACAAGGAACTGTAAGACGAGGTAATGATGTGCGTTTTGCGCCTATATAGTATCTCCGAATGCTTCTTTTCCGAAATATCCCGAAATGCGTTAAAAAACTCTTGACAAATGCAAAATACGCGGTATAATAATATTCGCGTTTAGCGGGATTGTGTAAAGGTAGCACAGCGGACTCTGACTCCGTATGTGAGGGTTCGAATCCTTCTCCCGCTG
>CAYRPD010000052.1:0-2772 GCA_964426095.1 uncultured Oscillospiraceae bacterium
CCTGACCTTCTGGTCCGTAGCCAGACGCTCTATCCAGCTGAGCTAACGGCGCATACGATGTTATTGGATAATACACCGTTTTGCGCCGCAACGTTGGCCGTTTTTATCGTTTTTTCTTGTATATTCTCGCAAACAGCAAAATACTGACCGCAGTGACGGCTAAGCCTGCGTAAAAACCGCGCGGAATGTACCGCAGCTCCACCGTATGCTCACCCGGCGCAAGCTCCACGGCGGAAAGAACGCCGAGGGCGGGCTGAAGCTCGCTGCGCTCACCGTCCACATACACGCGCCACGCGCTTTCATACGGCACGGAGAGCATGAGCACCTTACCGTCACCGTTCACTCTGCCCGTCCAGCGAAGATGCGAGGACGAGAGCTTTTCCAATGCGGCAGACGGCGCATTTGCGCGTATATCGGCCACAGCCGTAGACAAAGCGGCGCTGTCCTCGGAATAAAACATCAAGTCTGAGCAGACAAAGACATTGCTTTTCGGGCAGAGGGTGAGGGTAAAGCTCTCCCCTGCTTCAAACGAGCCTAAAAGCTTAACGCCGCAATCATAAACCCCGCCGAGCTGACCAACGCTCTCACCGTTAACGTACATATCAGCAGTGGCAAGCTCATATGCGCCGTTTACATCGGGGTAAGCGGTGTAAACGTACACGCGTCCGGCGTTCTCCGGAGTGACGGTATACTTAATCGAAAAGGGCTTATCATAGTCCACGCGCTCATATAATAGGCCGCCGTCGTAAGAGCTGAGCTTCATGTTATCAAGGGTTTCCGCGGCGTTCGTTTCCGCGTTCAAAACCCGCTCTTCCCTGCCGAGGACGGCGGAATACGCCGCATTTTGGTTTTCAAACACATTCGCTTCGCTCAAGGCCGTATCAAGCACAGCTTTGTCGGCCACAAAAGCCAAGTCGAGTGCATTATCATTCATATATATATATATATATGAGAGGTATTTGTATTACTTATTGAAGAAATCGCGCTATAGCCCTTATCCACAGGCAGGGCGGAGTAGACATATTTAATGCCCAAAAGGCTCTCTGCCGCCATGGTTGAGCCTGTGCCGTAGCTTGCCCAAAACTCTTTGTAGCTTATATAACCGAGGTCGGCCATAAAGCGCTTGACGGCGTTTTTCTCCGTTGAGCTGAAATGCGACACGCCGTTATAAGCGTACTTCATCGGCGTATTGAGGCTTCCGGTCGGCAAGCCGCCGCCCTTGCTCTCGGCCACGCGGTAAAAGCCGGTGTCATACGCCTTTATCGCGTCCGCCGCGCCGGATTCTAGCCGGGTTTGCTCGGTATATGCCGCATAGTCGAGCGGCACGGAAGCGCTGTGTGGATGCTCACGAAGATAGAGGGCGTTTTCAAAGAGCGTGCCGAACTGGATGACGGCGAAAATCACCGCCACGGCACGGCGGGAAAGGCCGCGCTGCGCAAAATACAGCGCAATGAAAGCGACAGCAAGCGCCAGCAAGTCCAAAATCGCGGTGATACTGGAAAGTACGGAAGTGAAAACAACGCCGACGGCGGTAACGCCCGCGAGCACGGCAAAGGCAAGGACAAAGCTTTTCTTCGTCAAGGAGCTTGAAAGCTCATAAGAGCGCCACGCGAGAAAGAGCATAACGAAGCTTATTAAAAACGAATTTCTGTGCGGAAAGCCCGCCGGGAGACTGAACCCATGCCAAATTATATACGTGCCGCGCAGGGCAACGCTTATAAGCAGCACGAGCAGCAACACGCCAGAGCAAACCCGCTCGCGGCGCTTAATTTGCGGATTGAGAAAATACGCAAGGACAAAGGCCGAGGACAAAATGCCGCAATAGATATTCGGCGCAACGCCCGTTTCGCCGTTACCGAGGACGGAGCAGGAAAAGAGCTTGCGTATAAGGTCGCGCGGAGAGTAGACAAGGGAAAGGCTCGTCCAATCCGCGTTCACGGCGGCCTTTGTGCCGTCAAGAGACAAGAACGTAGGCACTAAGATGACGGCGGCAAGCCCGCCCGCAAGAAGCGAGGCGAGCGCAAAGCGGGAAAGGGAGGCTTTTATATTCACGCTCCCCGCCGGAGCCGCAAAGAGCCTGTAGGCAAACCACAAAACGCAGAAAATGCACACCATGTAGCCGATATAGTAATTCACGGCCAAGCACACGGCGAGGGCGAGCGCATAGAGCGCGGGCGATTCATCGTGCAAAATACGCTCCATGCCGCAAACGATAACAGGCAGAAGATACACCGCGTCCAGCCACATGAGGTTTGATGCATAGGTGATATTATAGGACATGAGGGCATAGGCCGTTGAGAAAAGGAGCACGGACGCGTCCGCGCGGCGCTTCGGCGCGCAGAGGGCAAAGCTCAACCCGCAAAGGCCGATTTTCGCGGCAATTACGAACGTTATCGCGGCGGGCAGGCTCGCGGCCTTAGTAAAGAAGAAAACGACATTGAGAGGGCTTAGGAAATAGTATGCGAGCATACTTATCATGTCCCCGCCGAGGTTCTTACTGAACGTATAAAAAAGGTCATTTTCCCCGCTTGCTATGCTCGGCAAATACCCGAAGTAGTATAAATACTGATTCGGCAAGTCTAAATCCAGCGCGGTGGTTGCGCCGAACGGATAAAGCCCCAAAACCGCGCACACGGCAAAGAACACGGCAACGGGCAGGAAAAACGCCGAGAGATATATTATATATTGTTTTCCGCCGCGCTCGGCTGGGCTTAATTTATCCACGTTTCGTCCTCCGCTTTTTTCTTTCATTATACTACAGCCCGTCAATAT
>CAYRPD010000052.1:2872-11475 GCA_964426095.1 uncultured Oscillospiraceae bacterium
GTGGGCGCGCTTATATATGATAATAATAACGGCTTAGTCCTGCGCACGGCGGACGGCGCATTCGGCACACTCGGCGACGAATACTGCACCCTGCCGCTTGAGGTATCCGAGCTTATCCCCGGCGCGGGCGAATATGACTTTTACTACACCGCAGGGTCAAGCTTTTACGGCTACAGCTTAGAGCGCGAGGAAGCGGACGCGCTTTTCAACTGGGTTGAATGCGATGTTAACGGCGACAATATGAGCTTTATACGCGTCGGAGAGGACGGCAAGGTGCGCGGGATATGCGCCGAGAGCGGCAAGGGCAACACCGTCACCGTCTCGCTCGTGACGCTATACGAAGTGCCGAGCGCGCAGACAGCGCAAAAGGAAGAGCTGACGCTCGCGACCGTGTCGCCAACGGTGGAGCTTAAAGACGCGGTTATAGACTTCAACCGCAAGAGCGACAAGTACCGCGTGAATATACGCGATTACTATGAGCTGACAGGGCAAGCGGGCTACGATGAGGCCGTAACCAAGCTCACAACCGAGCTTGCCGCCGGAGATATGCCGGACATACTGGATTTAACGGATCTCCCCTACTCTCAGCTTGCCGCAAAAGGCATTTTAGAGGATATCTACCCCTATATTGACGCAGATAAAGAGCTTGGGCGCGAGGACTTTTTTGAAAATGTGCTCTCGTCCTACGAGATAGGCGGGAAGCTGTATGCAGCAGTGTCCGAGTTCGGCATTACGAGCGTAATGGGCGCGGAAAGCGTTGTGGGCGACAAGCCGGGCTGGACATATGCAGACTATTATGCCGCGCTTGGCACCATGCCGGAGGGCTGCCAAGGGTTTGACTGGTACTGCACGAAAGAAACCATGCTGCGCTATTCGATGATGATTGACCTCGGCGCATACGTGGACTGGGCAAGCGGAGAATGCCGCTTCGACGGCAACAGCTTCAAGGCGCTTTTGGAGTTTGCAAACTCGTTCCCGTCCAATGACGAGATGGCAAGCTACGAAACGAGCGAGCAGGACAGCCCCGAATACCGCATTTCGCAGGGGCAGCAAATGCTCACAATCGCCTCGGTTTACTCCTTCAACGAAACGAGCGGCGATAACCCATTTAAAACCGGCGCGACCTATATCGGCTTTCCGAACGCCACGGGCAGCAGCGGCAGCACAATACACGGCCTTGAAGCTTACGCCATGACCTCGGCTTGCAAGGATAAGGCCGCCGCTTGGGAGTTCCTAAGGACATTTTTGACCGAGGAATATCAATTAGAGGGGTTCTACTTCCCCACGAATAAGAACGCTTACGCCGCGCTTCGCAATGATGCCACGAAGATAGAATACGAAACCGATGATGCGGGGCACATTCTCCTTGACGAAAACGGCGAGCGCAAGCGCAAGGTAATCGGCATGATGTATGACGGGACGACAACGAAAGAAATGTACTCCGGCATGAGCGAGGAGCGCGCGCAAGCGATTGACGCGCTTATTAGTACAGCCGACTCCGCCGCCGAGCAGGATTCAAGCATAACCGACATTGTGATTGAGGGGGCACAAGCCTACTTCGCCGGGCAAAAGTCTGCCGAGGAAACCGCAAAGCTTATCCAAAGCAAGGCGAACATATACGTAAACGAACAGAGATAAATAAAAATGACATAAAATGTTGCCGCGGTTTTGAACCGCGGCAACATCGGTATTTTATTAAACTCCGTACACGCCCAACTCCGCAATGGCCTGCGCCATGCGCTCATGCGTGAGCGCGGCGGCAGTTTCGGCATCGTGATTCAATAGGGCGGTATAAAGGGCAAGCTTGGATTCGTACATTTTCGCAATGCCGCTCTTTTTGCAGTCAATAGACCAAAGATAGACGCTTTGCGGCTTAAAGGAATGATACAAAAGCGGCATTAAAACATTGCCCGACAAAACGGCCAGTTCATGGTGAAAGGCGAATATACGCTCCGCCGCCTCGTCATTATCCGAGGTTTGGCGTATACTGTCCAAAACGGGGGCAAGCTCTTCAAGCTCGGCGATATCCGCGCGCTCCACCACAAGGCGCATACACATACTTTCCATTGCGTCACGCGTTTCCAAGAGTGAGCGCACCTCGTTTTTCCTCAACGCACCGCCGTTATAGCGCATTATGGCAACAAGCGTTTCCATCGTCCCCCGGCGGCGATAGTCGCACACGTAAACGCCCTGCCGAGGCTTGATTTCCACAAAGCCGAGCTTTTCAAGTTCCACAAGTCCCGCCGACACCACAGTGCGCGAAACACCCATCTTCACCGCAAGCTCTCTCGCGGGCGGCAGCTGCTCGCCCACAGCAAGCTCCCCGGAGAGAATCATATTTTCAAGCTGCTGGACGAATAGATCCGTCATCGAAAGTGCCGTGATTTTATTAAAGCCCATATCAGTCTCCCCCGCTCTCGCCAACTTCGGCGAGAGCGTTTTTTACACGCGAATGCACGTGGCCGTACCAAGTGCTTATTTTTTGATTTTACAGGCTATATGCTCAAAAGTCAAGAGCCGAGATTGCTACTTCTGCCGAAATTATTTCAGCTTTCTTGACAGAAGCCTGACAAAGTATATAATGTGAAGTGCAAGACACGTGGTAATACCACGATAGAGTTTGAAGAAATATAAGGAGGAATGGCTCATGCCAAAATATGATGCCGTAGTAATCGGCGCAGGTAACGGCGGGCTGGCCGCCGCGTGCAGGTTCGCTAAGGCCGGAAAGAAAACGCTGCTCATAGAAAGGCACAATCTCCCCGGCGGTGTGGCTTCCAGCTTCAGAAGAGGGCGGTTTGAATTTGAAACCGCACTGCACGAGCTGTGCGAATTCGGCACGGCGGAAAACCCGGGCGGCTGCCGCACGACGATTGTGGACGAATACGGGCTGGATATCCCGTGGTATCAGGTGCCGGATAACTTCCGCGTAATTACCACCGCAAGTGACGGCAAAACGCACATTGACGCTACTCTCCCCTGCGGGCGCGAAAACTACATTAATAAAATGGAAGAGCTTGTTCCCGGCTGCCGCAAGTCCGTTGAACAGTTCTTCTCCCTCGCCATCGAAACCCGCGCCGCCGGCAAATACATGACCGCGTCCGGCGGCAAGCCCGACACCAAGTATATGCAGGAGCACTTCCCCAACTTCCTGCGTACGGCGGCTTATCCCGTAAACACGGTTTTGATTAAGGCGCTGAAAATGCCCCCGCTCGCGCGCGACATAATGAACACCTACTGGGGCTATCTCGGCGTGGACGCGGATCATCTAAGCTTCATGCAATATGCGAACATGGTGGATTTGTATGTTGACCACGGGGCGTGGATTCCCGAAAAGACCTCAAACGAGCTTACAACCGGGCTTATGGAGCGCTTCCGCGCAATGGGCGGAACAACCTGGCTCAACTGCACGGCAGAAGAAATACTCTTTGACGAAAATGACCGCATTTGCGGCGTGCGCACAACATCCGGCGATGTGGAAACGCGCTGGATAATCTCTAACGCCAACCCCACCATGGTATACGGCAGTATGATTCCCGAGCGCCTTGTACCCGAACGCGAAAAGAAGCTCGCCGCCGGGCGCAGGTTCTCGGCGCGTATGTTCGTGGTGTACATGGGGCTCAATAAGAGCGCCGATGAGCTTGGCCTGAAAGACTACAGCTATTTCCTGCCGCAGTCGGCAGACTCGGTAAAGGAATACGAAACGCTCAAGAGCATAGAGACCAACAAATATAATATCGCGCTGTGCTATAACGTGGTTAACCCCAAGGCAAGCCCGGAGGGCACGTGCATAGTCTCACTGACAACCACCTATATGGAGGACTGCTGGAAGGATATTGAGCTTAAAGACTATGTAAAGACCAAGAACAAGATAGCTTCCGACATGATAGACTGGTTTGAAGAAAAAGTCGGCGTGAGCATCCGCCCGTACATTGAGGAGTTTGAGGTTGCAACGCCTTGGACGTTCTGCCGCTATGCAAGCGTGCCGCAGGGCGCGGCCTACGGCTATGAGCTTCGCGACTGGGACAACATGATGCCGCGCATGGCGATGATGCGCGAGGAGTACCCGATAAAGGGGCTTAAATTCTGCGGCGCGTCAAGCATACGCGGGGACGGCTTCAACTCCGCCATATTCAGCGGCGACACCATTGCCAAGCTCATGATAGGCGAAATGAACGCAGAGGAGGGCAAATAAAAATGGGGAAATATCTTTCTGTTCACTTTTTGAGCTTTATTGATATGCTCAAATTCAAAAACCTTGCGAAAACCCGCCGTGAGACTATAGAATCCATAGATGCAAAGCCCTTGCCGAAAACGCTTGACACCAACGAAAAGGCCAAAGCCTATCACCCCATGCGTCAGCGCGTGAGGATAAAGGAAAAGCGTCAGAACGGGCCGGATGCCGTGACCGTGGTGCTGGAAAGCGCGGACGGAAAAGCGCTTGCGCCGTTTCGCGCGGGGCAGTACATAAGCGTGTCCGTTCCCGTGGGCGAAACGAGAACCACCCGCTCCTATTCGCTGTGCTCTTCCCCCGCGTGGGCTTATGACGGGGTTTATAACATCACCGTAAAGCGCGTAGAGGATGACGGCTTTGTGAGTAAGTTCATTCAGGACGAGTGGAAAATCGGGTATGAGCTGTGGATTTCCGCGCCGCAGGGACATCTTTACTATGAGCCGATACGCGATGAAAAGCACGTTTTGGCGCTTGCGGGCGGCTCGGGCATTACGCCGTTTATGGGCATGGCCTACGCCGTGCGCGACGGATACGAGGATTTCGACCTGACGGTAATCTACGGGTCTAACACCGAAAAGGAGATTATCTACCGCGCCGAGCTTGATAAGCTGAGCAAAGAGTGCGACAAGGTACACGTTGTATACGTGCTCTCCGGCGAGGAGCGCGAGGGCTTTGAAAAGGGCTTTATCACCGCCGAGCTTATTGATAAATACGCCTCCGGTAACAAGGTCAGCGTATTCATGTGCGGCCCGCAGGCGATGTACAATTTCCTTGACGGCGAAGTGAAAAAGCTGGGCTACGACCATAAGCACGTGCGCCGCGAGCTTTTCGGCATGATTAAAGACCCGTGGAAACAGCCCGACTGCCCGGCAGATATACGCGGCAAGCACTTCACCGCAAAGGTTATTATCCACGATGTGGAGCACAGTGTGCCGGTATTCTCCGATGAGCCGCTTTTGACCGCGTTTGAGCGCGCGGGGCTGACTGTTCCCTCTCGCTGCCGCAGCGGCGAGTGCGGATGGTGCAGGTCAAGGCTTCTTTCCGGCGAAGTATATGTGCCCGAAATCACCGATGGCCGCCGCGCGGCGGACAAGGAATTCGGCTACATTCATCCCTGCTCCAGCTTCGCCCTGTCCGATTTGACAGTCGAAGTCCCGGGACAGTATCAAAGCTGATATAATAAATCTAATTTTCTTTGTTGCCGCGGTTTTGCACCGCGGCAACATTGACATGAAGCGGGGAACATGATATAAATATATAGTTATAATAGATACTAAATTTGCGCGATAATGCGCCGCGCGGCGGGGTTTTATCACGCATGGAAGCATATTCGCAGGAGGCTTGCGCACAATGAGACTAAACAAAAAAGCGCGCAAAGGGCAAATCGAACATTGGAAGATAATAAGCGTGTGCTTGGCGCTTTATGACGCAGTGGCGGTGAATGCCGCGTTCTACGCCGCGCTGTGGCTGCGCTACGATTGCAAGTTTTGGGACATTCCCGCGTTCTACATTGACGCACTGCGAACCTTTGCCCCGTTTTACACGGTATTTTGCCTTATAGTTTTCTACCGTTGCAGGCTTTATAAGAGCATATGGCGCTTTGCCGGGGCGCACGAGATGTACCGCTCGGTCGTGGCAACGGTTATAACGCTTATATTCCAAGTTGTCGGCACTATATTGCAGTCGCACATCATGGGGACAACAGCGAAAATCCCGCATATGCCGATAACCTATTATTTCATCGGCATTGCGCTTCAATTTGTGCTGACTATCGGGGTGCGCTTTTCATACAGAATTATTCTCTCTCTGAAAAAGCCGAGCCACACGCAAAGCGCAAAGCGCGTTATGCTCATCGGCGCAGGTGCGGCGGGGCAGATGATACTGCGTGACCTAAATTCATCCCCCGACAGCACCGACAAGGTCTGCTGCATTGTGGACGATAACCCCAACAAGTGGAACCGCTTCATGGAGGGCGTTCCCGTTGTCGGCGGGAGAAACGACATTTTTGCGAATGTCGAAAAGTACAAGATTGATAAAATCGTCCTCGCTATTCCCAGCGCCACGGTTGAAGAAAAGCGGGACATACTCACAATATGCTCCGAAACCGAGTGCGAGCTTAAGCAGGTAACGGTGCTCTACCGTCAAATGGGGCAGACCGTGGACGCAAGCTCCATTAAGGATATTTCGATTGAGGATCTTTTGGGGCGCTCGCCCATAAAAATCAACATGGACGAGGTTTTTTCCTTTATTTCCGGGAAAACCATACTCGTAACGGGCGGGGGCGGCTCGATAGGAAGCGAGCTGTGCCGTCAAATCGCCGCGCACAGCCCGAAAACGCTTATAATTTTCGATATTTACGAGAATAATGCCTACGATATTCAGCTTGAGCTGAGAGAAAAATACCCCGCGCTGGATCTCGTAACGCTGATTGGCTCGGTGCGCGACAGCCGCCGCTTGGAGCAGGTATTTGCAAAATACCGCCCGGAGCTTGTTTTCCACGCCGCGGCGCACAAGCACGTGCCGCTCATGGAAGATAGCCCGTGCGAGTCAATAAAAAACAACGTACTCGGCACGTACAAGACGGCCTACGCCGCCATGACACACGGCTGTCGGCGCTTCGTGCTCATTTCCACCGACAAGGCCGTGAACCCCACGAACATCATGGGCGCGTCAAAGCGGCTGTGTGAAATGATAGTGCAGAGCTTCGACAGGCGCATTAAGGCCGGGCTCGCCGCGTCTATCCCCCGTTTGAGCGTCCACGCCGCGCCCGTTTGCGCCGACACCGGCGAGGTTACGACCGAGTTTGTCGCGGTGCGGTTCGGCAATGTGCTGGGCAGCAACGGCTCTGTTGTGCCGCTATTTAAAAAGCAGATTGAAAAGGGCGGCCCCGTCACCGTGACGCACCCGGATATCATAAGATACTTTATGACCGTGCCGGAGGCGGTCAGCCTCGTACTCCAAGCCGGGACTTATGCCAAGGGCGGCGAGATCTTCGTGCTGGATATGGGTTCGCCCATGAAGATAGATGCGCTGGCGCGAAACCTCATTAAGCTATCCGGCTTTAGACCCGATGTGGATATTAAAATAGAGTACACCGGGCTTCGTCCGGGCGAAAAGCTGTTTGAAGAAAAGCTCATGGCCGAAGAGGGGCTTGAAAAGACAGCGAACGACCTTATTTATATCGGCCACCCCATTGATTTTGATTCCGACGCATTCTTGGCGCGGATTGACGAGCTTATGCAAGCGGCATACGCCAACTCCGAGGACATACGCTCGCTCGTTATCTCCCTTGCGCCGACATACCACCCGGCAGAGAACTCTAACACCCACTGATTTCATCAGGCACGAAAGAAGGCTTTAGCTATGGCAACACTTATGGACGGGAAAGCGCTGGCCGCGCGCATTCGCGGCGAAATCGCCGAGGAAGCGGCTACGCTTGCGCGCCGCCCTGGGCTGGCCGTGGTGCTGGTGGGCGATGACCCCGCTTCGCGCACCTACGTGACGAGCAAGGAGCGCGACTGCGAGCAGTGCGGCTTTTTGAGCCGCGAGTATAAATACCCCGACAGCGTCAGCCAAGCGGAGCTTCTTTCGCTCATTGCCGAGCTTAACCGCGACAGCGCCGTGGACGGCGTGCTGGTGCAGCTTCCGCTCCCCGCGCACATTGACGAGGACGCGATTATTGAAGCGATTGCCCCGGAAAAGGATGTGGACGCGTTCCACCCGGTAAATGTCGGGCGCGTGATGACGGGAAAGCCCGTGCTTTTGCCGTGTACGCCCGCCGGGATAATGGAGCTTTTCAACGAATACGGCATTACGCTTGAGGGGAAAATCTGCGTTATGGTCGGGCGCAGCAACATCGTTGGAAAACCGATGTCAATGCTGATGCTTCGCGCTAACGGCACTGTGATAACCTGCCACAGCCACACCGAAAACCTTGCCGAGCTTACGCAGCAGGCGGATATATTGGTAGTTGCGGCGGGGCATCAGGGGCTTATTACGGGCGACATGGTAAAGCCCGGCGCTGTAGTAATTGATGTTGCCATGAATCGCAACCCCGAAACCGGGAAATTCACCGGGGATGTCGTATTTGACGAGGTCGCGCCGCGCGCGGCGTTCATCACACCCGTGCCGGGCGGCGTAGGGCCGATGACGCGCGCAATGCTGATGAAAAACATCCTCGCCGCCGCCCGCGCGCACCAAGGCGGCAACAGTTGACTTTAACGGCGGAATGTGATATAAATACCAAGGCTGCAATACGCAATTACGATGTGCGGCCTGTATACGGAGAGTTACCGAAGCGGTCATAACGGGGCGGTCTTGAAAACCGTTAGGGCGAAAGTCCACAGGGGTTCGAATCCCTTACTCTCCGCCA
>CAYRPD010000053.1:0-11297 GCA_964426095.1 uncultured Oscillospiraceae bacterium
TCCCAAAGCACGCGGTTTACGCCTTTGACCTCGTGGGTTATGCGCCCGACTATATGCTGCACAAGCGCGAAATCCAGCGGCGCGACCTCGGCCGTGACCGCATCGACAGTGTTGACCGCGCGGATGACGACAGGCCAATCGTAGCTGCGCTTGCCGTCAATAATGCCGGTGGACTTGAAATCGGGCACAACGGTGAAATACTGCCACACCTTGCCCTCCAAGCCGTTCTTGGCAAACTCCTCGCGCAAAATCGCGTCCGACTCGCGCACGGCTTCCAGCCTATCGCGCGTGATAGCGCCCACACAGCGCACGCCGAGCCCCGGGCCGGGGAACGGCTGACGATACACCATGCCGTCAGGCAGGCCGAGCGCCTTGCCGACTACGCGCACCTCGTCCTTATAAAGAAGCTTCACCGGCTCAACCAGCTCAAACTGAAGCTCGGGCGGCAGCCCGCCGACATTGTGGTGGCTCTTGAGGCCGTCGGATTCGAGGATGTCGGGGTAAATCGTGCCTTGGGCGAGGAAGCTTATGCCGTCGAGCTTCGCGGCTTCCTCGGCAAACACGTCGATAAAGAGCTTGCCTATTATCTTGCGCTTGGTTTCGGGATCGTCCACCCCGGCGAGCGCATCGAGAAAACGGTCAGACGCGTCAACATAGATGAGGTTCGCATCCATTTGGTTGCGGAAAACCTCTATCACCTGCTCCGGCTCGCCCTTGCGCAAAAGGCCGTGGTTAACGTGTACGCAGGTAAGCTGCTTGCCGACAGCCTTAATAAGCAGCGCCGCCACAACCGAGGAATCCACCCCGCCGGACAGTGCCAGCAGCACCTTTTTGTCGCCTATCTGCGCGCGCAGTGCGTCAAGCTGCTCGGCGATGAACGCCTCCGCAAGTGCGGGGGTAGTGATACGCGCCATGCTATCGGGACGTTTGTTGTCTGACATATGTTTATATCTCCTTTATAATGGATTAACAAGAAAAAATGATGTTTACGCATTATTAATCATGCGCAAAGTAGAGCGGGTCTTTGCTGATGAAGGAGTAATCCCCCTCTAAATAGCCGAACTGCTCGAGCAAAAGCTCATAGCGTTCGTCATAATAAACTTGGTTCGTCCACGGGTCAACGTGATCCACGCGCCAGCCCTCGCTGGTCGGGTCGCTCCAAACGGAGAGATTAACCTCGCAGTCGGGGTGCGCGGCGATAAACGCGTCCTTTTGCTCCTGCGGCACGGGCGCAGAGCAGCCCAGCCACAGGCGTTTAAGCTTATCCAGCCCCATGAGCGGGGTAATGTCGGAAAAGTTGCGGCAGTTGGCGATGTTGAGGTGCTCAAGCTCGGTGCAGGACGCGAGCGGGGAGAGATCCGTTATCCCGGCGTTCGTCTGAATTTCAAGATATTCAAGCTTCGTGCAGTTGGCAAGGGGGGAGATATCCGAGATGTTGTTCATCGCGAGTATCGCCACTTCCAGCTCCGGCATATTCGCGACAAACGAGATATCCGAAATCACCTCATTGTGCCCAAGGTCAAGATACTTCACCCCGTTGCAGCAGCTCAGCGCCGCGACATCGCGATTTGTGACAAGTCCCCCGGCGGAGGGCTTGGAAGCCAAAATCTTCTCGGCATCGGTGCGCACGGAGTAATTCGTGCCGAACCACACGCGCCACACCACGTTCACATCGGGGTAGGCATTGCGTATCGTCATCATCTGCTCGTTCGACACGCCGCAAAAGTCCATATCCAAATACTCAAGCTCTTTCATCGCGCCCACAACCGCGTACACAAGCGCGCCGCCGTCATCAATCGCAATGTGGTTGAGATCCATTTCCTTATCCAGCAGGGTAAAGCTCTTGCCGTAGAGC
Organism: uncultured Oscillospiraceae bacterium; assembly: GCA_964426095.1. GTDB lineage: Bacteria > Bacillota > Clostridia > Oscillospirales > Oscillospiraceae > Limivicinus. The sequence continues at coordinate 1,856 of CAYRPD010000053.1, forward strand.
GTGAAAGCGTATTCAAAATCCGCACCCGTGCACGACTGCACTAAGCTCCCCAGCGTCGGCCACGTAAGGGGCGTTACCGCCTCATTGCCCAGGGTGACGCGCTCAAGCTTCGGCAGATACGGAAGCACCATCAGCGCTTCCTGCGCTTCGCTCTCCGTCATGCCGGTGAGGTCTATGCTCTCGGTTTCAAAGCTCACTTCATGCCCCAAAAACGAGCAGCTATAGCTAATCTCCGCTTCGGGCAGGGCGAGCACAAAGGCGTAAGCGCGCTCGGGGCTTATGCCGGTTGCGGTCAAGTCCACGCTTTCAAGCGCCGGGAGATAGGTCACAAGCTCGGCGGCGCGTTCAGCGCCCGCCTCGTCCAGCGCGCCGAGGGTGAGCGTCTGCGCCGTGTTTTCCGCCACGGTTCCGTCCGGGAATTCCACCGTATAGGTCACTTCCACATTCGGGTGTGCCTCGCTCCACTCCAAAATCTCGGCGTAGCAGGTGCTGCCGGAGAGGTCTACGCGCTCAAGCATCGTCAGCTCGTCAAGCTTCTCGGTTTCGCCCTTTTCTATAACGAGCTTTGCCGAAGTTCTCTCCGCGCCGATGTTCTTATCTTCAAACTCAACCTTTTCCCCGCACCCGGCCAGCACCGTGCACAGCAAAAGCGCCGCCCCGGCTGCGGTTATTCTTTTCATCCTTTCAGAAAGCACACCTCATGCCTCCCCCGTTTTTTTGTTCCGTTTTTAATGAAATAAGTATAGCAAAGCCGAAAGTAAAATACAATAATATCTCCGCTAAAACTTTTTGTGATTTTTAAATAAAGCTGAAGTTTTTGCATAAACCTCGGTTGACATTATGATATCAATATGATATCATATACTCAGTTACAAAACAGGAGGTATGCTCTTATGCAGGAAAGAATACTTTCAACGAAGAAAAACGGCATGGCAATGCTTTTGCTGTTTGCGGCGCTTTACATATGCGCGATATTGCTCACGGTGTTTGCCGCGGAGTACAGACTGAGGCTTCTTATGGTGCTGGGGATAATATATCTTTGCGTGGGCTGGATTCCGTTCATGGGGCTGAAAGTCCTCGCGCCGCAGGAAGCGCTTGTGCTGACGCTGTTCGGCAATTACGTGGGGACGCTGCGCGAAGAGGGGTTTTACTTTGTAAATCCATTCTGCGTGGCGATTAACCCCGCCGCGCGCACAAAGCTCAACCAAAGCGGCGATGTGGACGGCGGGCAGGGCAAAACCGTGATGCAGGCACTTGCCGCCGGGACGAACGGCGGAATGAATATAGACGTTACAAGCAAGAAGCTCTCCCTTAAAATAATGACGCTCAACAACGCCCGGCAGAAGATAAATGACCGGCTCGGCACGCCGGTGGAAATCGGGATAGCTGTGATGTGGCGCGTGACGGACACGGCCAAGGCCGTTTTCAACGTGGATAACTACAAGGAATATCTTTCGCTCCAATGCGACAGCGCCCTGCGCGACATCGTGCGCATCTACCCCTACGACACAGCCGAGAACGTAGACACAACCGGCGACGGCATAGCCGATGAGGGTTCTCTTCGCGGGTCAAGCGAGGTCGTGGCCGAGCGGATACGCGCGCAGATTCAGCAAAAGGTGGCGGATGCGGGCTTGGAGATAATCGAAGCGCGGATAACCTACCTCGCCTACGCGCCGGAGATTGCCGCCGCGATGTTACAGCGCCAGCAGGCAAGCGCAATAGTGGACGCGCGCAAGCTGATAGTAGACGGCGCTGTGGGCATGGTGGAAATGGCGCTGGAGAGCTTGAGCGAGAAGCAGGTGGTGGAGCTGGACGAGGAGCGCAAGGCGGCGATGGTGTCAAATCTCCTTGTGGTGCTCTGCGGCAACCGCGACGCACAGCCCATAGTCAACTCCGGCAGCCTCTATTGATATGGCAGATAACGCGAAAAAGCAAATCCCCCTGCGGCTCTCGGCAAAGCTGTATGAGCAGATAGCCGACTGGGCAGAGGACGATTTCCGCTCCGTAAACGGGCAGATAGAGTATCTTTTGACCGAGTGCGTCCGCCAGCGCAAGAAAAACGGCTCACCACGGCCAAAGGAGCTGGATGTACCCCCGGAGCTGGATATAGAGTGAAAATAACCCGCCCCGGGCAGTTCACGGGGCGGCTGAAAGGAGATATTTACATGGCATATAATATAGGCACGGTGTCGCCCGTTGCGATTGCGGGCATGGTGTTCACGCTTGTCATCTCGATAGGCTTGCCGATTGTGCTTTGCATACTCGTCAAAAATAAGCTCGGCGCGGCGTTAAGCCCGGTGCTGACGGGCGCGGCGGTGTTCGCGGTGTTCGTGCTGGGGCTGGAGAGCGTAATGCACCGCTTCGTGCTTCAAAGCGCGGTGGGCGCGGCGATTACGGGCAACGTTTGGCTGTATGCGCTTTACGGCGGTGTCGCGGCGGCGGTTTTTGAGGAGCTTGGGCGGTTTGTCGCGATGAAATGGTGCATGAAGAATACGCTTAACCGCGAAAACGCCGTGATGTACGGCGTGGGTCACGGCGGGCTGGAAGCGATGTTTCTCATAGGCTCGGCGTACATCAGCAACCTTGCCGCGTCCGCTATGATTAATTCCGGGGCGCTTGCCACGCAGCTTGGCGCGCTGGACGCGACCACGGCCGAAGCTACGCTCACCCAGCTTGCCCCCTTGTGGGAGACCTCGCCCGGCGCGTTTTTCCTGGGCGGCGTGGAACGCATTTCGGCAATCGCGCTGCATATTTGCCTATCGTACCTTGTCTATCGCGCGGTGCGGTACGGCGAGGGGCGGTACTTTGCTCTCGCGCTGGTGCTGCATTTCGCCGTGGACGCGGTCACGGTGCTGCTAAACAGCTTCCTCTCACCTATTCTTTTGGAAGTCATTTTGCTCGTTGCCGTCGGCGCAATCGCGGTGTTCACCCTGCGCCTATACCGCGCGGAAGCTTCACCGGTTGCGGTGGACGCGGAAGAGGAGTAAATGCAAAAATCCCGCTTCCGTACTTGACATTGTACGAAGCGGGAGCTATAATAAAAATACGAAGAGCACTGCGACAAGCGGTTAGCTCATGCTATCAGATCAGCTAATTAATAATAGCCGTCACTTGGCAGAGTGGCGGCTATTGCGTTTCTTCACGATAATCGTAAGCGTGTATGCTCCGATATGTAACGTTATACGCATAAGCTTCACCCCCTTTTGGGTGGTGTAGCTAACTACCGCCGTGCGGTATAAGCTCGCATAACCCGAACAAAAGATACGGGTGCTTGCTTACGCCTGCCGTTGTACAGTGCTCTAAGGGTACTGCGTACCAAACACAGGATAGCGCAGCACTTGACAATTTGCAAGAAAAATACGTTTAAAAACTCGAATGCCGACGGCATTCGAGTTTTTTCGATAAATTATTCAATTGAACAGCGTGGCTTTGACGAGCAGCAGCGCCGCGGCGAGCAAAACCTCAACGGCGATAAGCACAAAGCCTTTCACAGTCTCGCTCTTGATAAAAGCGGCCATCGCTTCATCGTCCTTGTACTTGCGGCGCAGGCGGACATTGTCCGCATTCACGCTCACGCAAAAAACGCCCACAAAGAACATCGCCAACAGTATTCCCAACACGACTATCAGGCCGTAGATTTCGCTGTCTAACATACGCGCACCTCGCTAAAGATTATTACACATTTTGATATAATACAATCTATTTGCGCTTTTGTCAAATCCGGGTTTTCCCGCGGGTCAAACTCTCTGCGTAAACTCCGCGAGCATCCCGTCTTTAAGCTCCATGAGCTTGGGGGAGAGATCGACATAGTACTTATGCGGGTTATCAAAGCGCTTGACCTCTTCCCAAAGCGTGCTCACGGCATAAGCGCAGTGAGTTTTAATCTCTTTGAGGGTCGGCTCTTTGTAAACAAGCTCGCCGTTTATGAATATCGGCTTTTGAAGCTCCTCGGCGCGGAAGCTTTCAAGCGTTTTGCGCTTCCAGCGCACATCGGGGTCGCAAAGCTCCAAGGGCTTGGTATCGTCCACGGTTTCATCGCGCAGACAGATGTAGTCGGCCTCGGCCATGCCGGTGGCGCGGTCGAAAAGGCGGTAGACCTTTTTGAAGCCGGGGTTCGTAATCTTGCCGACATTCTCGCTCACCTTTATCTTGGGGATAACCTTGCCGTCCGCATTCTCCACGGCGCAAAGCTTGTACACCCCGCCGAACACGGGCGTGGAGGACGAGGTTATAAGCCGCTCGCCCACGCCGAAGGAGTCTATCTTCGCGCCCTGTCTCAAAAGCTCCGTAATAAGGCGCTCATCGAGGGAGTTTGAAACCGTGATGGTGCATTCCGTCCATCCGGCCTCGTCCAGCATTTTGCGCGCCAAGCGGGTGAGATAGGCCATATCGCCGGAATCCAAGCGAATGCCGCACTTTTTAATCCCCAGCGGCTTTAGCACCTCATTAAACGCGCGTATTGCGTTCGGCACGCCGGATTTGAGAGTGTTGTACGTATCCACAAGCAGCACCGCATTCGTGGGGTAGGCCTTGCAATAGGCCGTGAACGCCTCGTACTCGCTTTCAAACATCTGCACCCAAGAGTGCGCCATAGTCCCGGCGGCGGGCACGCCGTAAAGCTGGTCGGACACGGTGCAGGCCGTACCCGCGCAGCCGCCTATGAACGCTGCGCGCGCACCCACTACAGCGCCCGCAATCCCCTGCGCGCGCCGCGAGCCGAATTCCAGCACGGCTCGCCCGTCCGCCGCGCGGCAGACGCGGTTGGCCTTGGTGGCGATAAGGCTTTGGTGGTTAAACTCCAAGAGCATATACGTTTCAAGAAGCTGCGCTTGAGCGGCGGGAGCGCGGACAGTGATAATCGGCTCCATGGGGAAGATTGGCGTACCCTCCGGCACGGCCCAGATATCGCCCGTGAAGCGGAAATCGCTCAGATACTCCAAAAAGCCCTCGTCAAATATCCCGCGCGAGCGGAGATAGTCTATATCCTCTTTAGAAAAGTGCAGATTCTTCACATAGTCTATAATCTGCTCCAGCCCCGCGCACACGGCGTAGCCGCCCCCATCGGGAACGGAGCGATAAAACACGTCAAAATACGTAATCTCGTCCTGCCGCCCGCTGACGAAATAGCCGTTGCCCATAGTCAGCTCATAGAAATCACAAAGCATGGTAAGGTTTATGCCGTTGGCACTTTTCATGATACCTTTCCTCCGTATATATACGTTAGCTTTAGCCTGTGCTTATAGACACTTAACGTCACTGCACAGCTTTTTAACAATGTCATTATAACTTCTATACGAATTAAACGCAAGGGATTTGTGTAATGTGCTAAAACATTGTCAGTCACCCGTTCCTTTGATTGACTTCTCAAGTGTTTTGGGGTATTCTGATATATGTAGAAACTTCGGTTATCAACACGCCGAACAGGGGTTTAATGAAATGAAAAAACAGATTTTTGTCCCCGGCAGAACGGAGCTTGCCGGCAATCATACAGACCACCAAAACGGGAGAATGCTCGCCTCGGCGGTTCACTTCGGCCACTATGCCACGTGCGAGGAGAACGGCTCTAACCTCATCCGCGTCCAGTCCGAGGGCTTTCAGCCCTTTGAGGTGAACATCAACCACCTCACGCTCCGCACCACCGAGTTCGGCACGTCAAAATCCCTCGTGCGCGGCGTGGTTGCGGGGTTTAAGGAGCTGGGGCTGAACATAGGCGGGTTTGACGCGCGTGTGCGCTCCACGCTCTCCTCGGGCTCGGGTTTAAGCTCCTCGGCGGCGTTTTCGGTGCTCGCCGGGCGTATGCTAAGTGAGCTTTTCAACAACGGCGAGGTGCAGCCCGTTGTGCTCGCCCGCATCGGCCAGCAGGCGGAGAACAAATTCTTCGGCAAGCCCTGCGGCATAATGAGCCAGCTTGCAAGCGCCATGGGGCACACCGTTTATTGCGACCCCAAAACCGGCGAGATAGAGCCTATCCGCGCAAGCTTCACCTCTATGGGGCTTACAATGTGCCTCACCAACACCGGCGGCAGCCACTCCGGCCTTGACACTTCCTACGCCCGCATCCCGGCGGACATGGTGTATATAGCAAACTTCTTCGACAAGGGCGTACTTGGGGACGTTGACCCCAAGGAGTTTTACCGCATGGGCTGGGACCCCGCCAATCGCCCCGTGCGCCGCGCCATGCACTTTTTTGAAGAGAATGACCGCGTCCCCAAGATGCGCGATGCCCTCAAGCGCGGAGACGGCGCACTGTATATGCGCCACATGAACGCCTCAGGCCGCTCCTCCGAGCAGCTTTTGAACAACATCATCACCTCTGCCACGGGCGACACGAAGCTTGCACAGGGCTTGGAGCTTTCGCGGCGGCTGCTTGACGGCAAGGGCGCGTGGCGCGTCCACGGCGGCGGCTTTGCCGGGTGCGTGCAGGCGCTCATGCCGATTGAGTTTTTCCCGGAATACAAGCGCAGCATGGAAGAGGAATTCGGCATAGGAAGCTGCATCGAGATTAATTTGATATAACATTATAAAATATAAACATTTCCAAAGGAGACACAGCCCAATGACAAAGGCAAAAAAGCTAAGAGAGCTGCTTACGCAGGATAAAATCATCATGGCACCGGGCGCATACGATGCTTGGTCTGCCCGTCTCATCGAGAAAGCGGGCTTCCCCGCCGTGTACATGACCGGCTACGGCGTGTCCGCGAGCGTTTTAGGTCGGCCTGACATTGGGCTTCTCTCGCTTCAGGAGATGGCGGAAGCGGCAAAGAACATCTGCAACTGCACCTCCGTTCCCGTTATCGCCGATGCCGACAACGGCTACGGCAACACCCTCAACGTTATCCGCACCGTGACCGAATACGAGCTTGCGGGCGTGGCGGGCATTCAGCTTGAAGACCAGGTTATGCCCAAGCGCTGCGGCCACATGGAAGGCAAGCAGGTCATCCCCAAGGAAGAAATGGTCGCGAAAATCCGCGCGGCGGTTTACGCGCGCAAGAACCCCGACACCGTTATCATCGCGCGCACGGACGCTATCGCCGTCAACGGCTATGAGGATGCGATAGACCGCGCCGCCGCGTATAAAGAAGCGGGCGCTGATGTAATCTTCGTCGAGGCCATGCAGAATCAAGAGCAGGTGGAGAACGCGCAAAAGCTCGTGAATGCCCCGCTCTTCGCCAACATGGTCGAGCATGGCAAAACCCCGCTTGACACGGCGGACAATCTCTTCAAAATGGGCTTTCGCATCGCCATCTACCCCACCGCACCCATCTACACCGTCACCAAGGCGCTCAACGAAATGCTTTCCGAGCTTAAACGCACCGAGGATATCCGCGAGTGCATGAAATACGAGGTCGATTTCCCGACATTTAATGAAATGATAGGCTTGGGCGAGCTTCGTGCGCTTGAAAAGTCCTTCTCCTGCGACTGCGAAAAGTAAAAATCACATAACAAGACAGCAAAAGAGCTTGGGTTTTCGCCCAAGCTCTTTTTATTCGCTTTTTCACCTGCACACAAGCTCGCCGTTTTCCGCGTCCACGGTTATCACCGCACCGGGTGCGAGCTCGCCGGAGAGTATGGCGCGGGCGATGAGCGTTTCCACGCTCGACTGCAAATATCTCCTCAGCGGCCTTGCGCCGTAGAGAGGGTCATAGCCGCGCGCTATGATAAGCGCCTTGGCCTCGTCCGTCAGCTCCAGCCCCAGCGGCTTTTCCGCAAGGCGGGTGCGGAGTGAGGAGATCATTATCTCTATTATCCCGCCGAGGTCGTCGCGCGTGAGCGGGTGGAAGAGGATCGTTTCGTCAAGCCTGTTGAGAAACTCCGGCCTGAACGCCGCTTTCAGCTCGTTCATCACGGCCTCGCGCGCACTCTCGCTTATCTCGCCCTCGTCGGTTATGCCGTCCAAAAGATAGCTGCTGCCGAGGTTTGAGGTAAGGATAATGACGGTGTTCTTAAAGTCCACGGTGCGCCCCTGCGAATCCGTAATGCGCCCGTCATCGAGAATTTGCAGCAGGATGTTGAATACATCCGGGTGTGCCTTTTCGATTTCATCGAAAAGCACCACGCTGTAGGGCTTGCGCCTTACGGCCTCGGTGAGCTGGCCGCCCTCGTCGTACCCCACGTATCCCGGCGGCGCGCCGATAAGGCGCGAGACGGAGAACTTCTCCATGTACTCTGTCATATCAATTCTCACGATGTTGTGCTCATCGTCAAAAAGGCACTCGGCTAAGGATTTTGCAAGCTCCGTTTTGCCCACGCCCGTAGGGCCGAGGAAGAGGAACGAGCCTATCGGCCGATTCGGGTCGGCTATCCCCGCGCGCGAGCGGAGTATGGCTTCCGTAACGCGCTGCACGGCTTCATTTTGTCCGATAACGCGCTTATGGAGAAAGTCATCCAGGTGCAAAAGCTTCTCCCGCTCGCTCTCCATGAGCTTTGAAACGGGAATGCCCGTCCACTTTGCCACGATAGAGGATATCTCCTCTTCCGTCACGGTGTCGTGCACCATGGAATTGGCCTTGCTCTCTTCAAAGCAGCGCTCCGCATCCTCTAAGCGCTTTTCAAGCGCGGGGAGATCGGAGTATTTGAGCTTGGCGGCCTTTTCATACTCATAGCGCATCTGCGCGCTTTCTATATCGGCGTGTAGGCGCTCAAGCTCGGCTTTAAGCTCTTTAACCTCGTCCACGCCCTTTTTCTCGCTCTCCCAGCGCGCTTTTTGCGCGTTGTATTCGTCCTTCAGCTCCGCCAGCTCCGCGCGCAGCTTCGTCAGCCTATCTTGGGATAGCGCATCATCTTCCTTTTTAAGCGCCATTTCCTCAATTTCAAGCTGCATTATCTTCCTGCGCATATCGTCAAGCTCGGCGGGCATGGAGTCTATCTCCGTGCGGATGAGGGCGCACGCCTCGTCCACAAGGTCAATAGCCTTGTCGGGGAGAAAGCGGTCGGAAATATAGCGGTTTGAAAGCGTGGCGGCGGCGACTAGGGCATTATCGTGTATGCGCACACCGTGGTACACCTCGTACCGCTCCTTTAAGCCGCGCAGTATGGATATCGTATCCTCTACGGTCGGCTCGTCCACCTGCACGGGCTGGAAGCGGCGCTCCAAGGCCGCGTCCTTTTCGATGTACTTGCGGTACTCGTCCAAGGTGGTCGCGCCTATGCAGTGCAGCTCCCCTCGCGCCAGCATCGGCTTTAAGAGGTTGCCCGCGTCCATGCTGCCCTCGGTTTTGCCCGCGCCGACAATGGTGTGAAGCTCGTCTATAAAGAGTATTATCCCACCCTCGCTGCGCCGTATCTCTTCCAGTACGGCCTTTAGGCGCTCTTCAAACTCACCCCTGTACTTTGCGCCCGCTATCAGCGCGCCCATATCCAGCGAGAAGATAGTTTTGTTTTTAAGCCCCTCGGGCACGTCCCCGCGCACTATCCTCTGCGCAAGCCCCTCGGCAATCGCCGT
>CAYRPD010000054.1:0-11285 GCA_964426095.1 uncultured Oscillospiraceae bacterium
GGAAACTCCAAGCCCTTGGATTTATGCACCGTCATTATCTGCACCGCAGAGGACGTGGCCGCGCCCGTGCCCGGCTCTTCGCCGCGCTCGGCAAGCTGTCTGAGCCACTGGACGAAGCGATGAACCCCGCGATAAAGCGTAGCATCAAAGCGCTCGGCAAGCTCCATAAGCTCCATAAGATTTGCACGGCGCTGTGCCCCGTCCGTCATGGCAGAGCAGAGGGCAAACATATCAAGCTCGTCCATGAGCTGCCAAACGAGCTCCCCCGCCGCAAGATCCGGCGCGAGCGCACGGAAACGCGCAAGCCACGCGAGAAAGCGCGAAGTGTCCGCGTCATTTTCCTGCGCGGCACAGAGCGCCGCATAGAAATCCCCCGCCGTATCACAGGCACGCACGGCGGCAAGCTTTTCCGGCGTAAAGCCGAACGCCGGAGAGCGCAAGGCCGCGATGAGCGGAATATCCTGATGCGGATTATCTATCACGGCGAGCATAGACACGATGCTTGAAACCTCGGCAGAGCTGAAAAAGCCGCCGCCCTGTCCCGCCGCAACGGGGATGCCGAGCGCAGAAAGCTCACGCCGATAGATACCGCCAACGGAATTGGCCGAGCGCATTAAAAGCGTGATATCGCCGTATTCAAGCGGCCTGCCGTTCACCGTCATGCCCGATTCCATGAGCTTTAATATCTCCCGGCCGACGAGCCGCGCTTCCAGCGCCTTATTGTCCGGGCGCTCATCGTCATCCTCGGCGCTCTCGCCGACATCCAAGAGCAAAAGCTCCGGCACTGCGCCCTCGCTGGGGTAGAGCGCTCCGCATTTGAGCGCGGCGGTCTCGTCATAGTCGATATCGCCGAGGTCAGCGGACATACAACGGGAGAAAACCGCGTTTGCACAGTTCAAAATCTCCCTACGGGAACGGAAATTCTCCTGCAGGAGTATGCGCGCGCCCTCACCGGGGGCAGCCTTGGAAACATCGGGATAGCTAAGGTATTTTTCGATGAAAATTTCAGGGTCGGCAAGGCGGAAGCGATAAATGGACTGCTTCACGTCCCCGACAAGGAACAGCTTCCTGCCGTTATCGGAAACGGCTTTGAAAATCGCATCCTGCACGCGGCTGACATCCTGGTATTCGTCCACCATGACCTCGGTAAAGCGCGAGGACATACGCGCGGCAAGCTCGGTGGGGCAGCCGTTTTCATCCGTCAAAAGGCGCGCGGCCATATGCTCCAAGTCCGAATAGTCCAAAAGCCCGGCGCGGCGCTTGGCAGCGGAATACTGCGCGTCAAAATCCAGCGTGAGGTCAAGGAGCGCACGCATAGCACCGGCGCTGGAGCGAATCTCGTTTAAGAGCTTATCGGACGGGGCATTCAGCGTGGCTTCAATCGCGCCCATCGCCTTTTTGCACGCATCGCGCCGCGCCTTAACGCGCTCGGAAAGCGCGACATCGGGGGAAGCGCGCAGAGCGCCCAAGCGCGGAAACTCAATCGGGAAGCACGCGCGCGCCTTATCCCAGCCGAGGGCAAGGGCGCGTTCAAGCTCGCGTATCTGCGCGGCGCTTTCGCTCACGGAGGGCATATACGCCGCACTTATCTTCTCATTTTCGCCCATGGCGAGCATAAGCGCGTCCATTTCCTCGCTCCAATAGTGCGCGCTTTGCGCGGCGCGGTTGAGGATTTCGCGCCCCCAAAGGGTGTCCCCCGCGTCACGGGCATCGGTATTAAATAGCTCCGCCTGTTCCCGCGCCCAAGTCTCGGGGCGCGCATGGCACTGCATTTTTTCATGCAGGCTCATCACGAGCGCGGCAAGGCGCGCATCGTCCCGCCCGATGCCAACGGTATCGGCAAGGGCGATAAAGCCGGGGTAGCTGTCGGCATTTTCATAGCGCGCTTCCAGCACCCGTTCCAACGCGGCGGATTTCATAGACTGCGCGCGCTCATCGTCCACTATCTTAAAATCCGGGCTTATCCCGGCAAGGTGGCTGTTCTCGCGCAATAGCGTGACGCAAAAGCTGTGTATCGTGCCTATCTGCGCGCGGCGACAGAGCGCGCTTTGCCGCCGCAAGCGGCGGTTTGACGGGTCTTTTGCCAAGCGCGCGGCAAGCTCATCCGTGATTCTGCCGCGAAGCTCCCCGGCGGCGGCGCGGGTGAAGGTTATTATAAGGAAGCTATCCAAATCCGCAGGGTGGACTGGGTCGGAAATATAGGCCATAAGGCGCTCGGTGAGCACCTTGGTTTTGCCGCTTCCCGCTCCGGCGGAAACGAGCACCGTGCCGCCGCGCGCAGTGATGGCGGCGTTTTGCGCCGCAGTGGGTTTAAATTCGCTCATTTGTCCGCCTCCCCTTCAAGCATACTCCACACTTTGTCCGGCCTCAGGCGCGTAAGATAGCGGCAGCTTTCGCCGTTCTCGCCGTCGGCAAAGTGACAGGCATCGAAATAATCGCAGTTGAGGCAAGCATTCTCCTGCTGGCCTTTATAATACGGGTCTGCCGCGACCGATCCGGCGCGCAGCTCCTGCGCCATGTCGCCGAGGCACTTTTTTATATGCCGGGCAAGCAGCCCCAGCCGCGCCGCCGAAGCTACATCATCGCCCGACGGCTCGCCGTTTTTGAATTTCACGGGGATATAGCGCTTATCCTTGCCGTGCTCCCACGCTTCTATAAGCTCATCATCAGCCAGCACAAGCCCGCTGCGCCGCACGGCCTCAACACGCTTTTTGTCAAGCTCGCTCTGCTCCGCATCGCGCTGTAAAGAGAGCATGGCGTTTCGCGCGGGAACGTACATCACGCCCGCAGGCACAGTTTCTCGGCCATAGAGCTTTTCCCCGTTTTCGCCGAGGGCAAAGAGGTAAAGGAGCATTTGAAGCCCCATGCCGTACCACACATCGGACATGGAAAACTTCTTCTTGCCCGTTTTATAGTCCACCACGCGCAGATAGAGCTTGCCGTTATGCACCCAGCCGTCCACACGGTCGGCAATGCCGGTGAGCGTGACGCTCTCCCCGTCCCCGTTAAGCTCCACGGGGGCACTAAGCCCCGCGCGCCCAAAGTCCAGCTCAAAATCCAGCGGTTCAAAGTCGGACGCGCGCAGCTCCTGCGCCATATCCGCCACAACTTGCCGCACATCGCGCGTTAGGCGGCGGAAAAGATAAATAAAGCGCGCACTCTTTTCGTGAAAGTCGTTAAGCTCGGCGTGAATATACTCTTGGCAAAAGCCGTCACAAAGCTTATTAATCTCTTCATCGCTCACTTTGCGCCAGCCGCCGCGCTCGGAAACGGCGCGGGCGGTTTTTTCAAGCACAAAGTGCATAAATGTGCCTATCTCGGGCGGGGTAAAGCCCGCCGGTTCATAGGGCTTTGCGCGCAAGCCGTACTGACAAAAGTAAGCATACTTGCAGGACGCAAATTTATCTATCCTCGACGCGCTCAGGCGCAATTTCTCTCCGTAGAGCCGCCGCACGGCGCTCTCGCTGAGCTTGCCGCGGCTCATATCGGAAGCGCGCTTCACGCTTTCCATGCGTGCCGTGTCGTTCTGCTTAAAATACTCCGCCGCCGCGCGCTCTACGCCCGTGCCGCCGTGAAAGCTGTGCGCGGCAAGTCCCAAGGCGGGGGCTGGGGCAGAAAGGCGCGCGATATCCAAGCGCCCGTACTGCGCCTCTATGCCGAAAAGCGCGGCGGCGCGGTTGAAGATAAACGCCGGTCGCACGCTCTCCCCGTCCGCATCGTTGAGGGGGCACATAAGAGTGAGCGTTTCCGAGGGCAGGGTAAGGCAGTTATAGATAAGCGAAAATTCGCGCCACAGCTCACCCTCGCCCGCGCCCGCAAGCTCCAAGCCCAGCTCGCCCAAGCGCTCGCGCTCATTGTCGGAGAATACGCCCGTGTCGCTTTCGGCGCGCGGCAGGCGCTCGTCACTCGCGCCGAGGACGATAAGGTGCTTTATATTGCGGCGGCGCATACGGTCAAAGTCCCCGGCGCTGACGGCATCGAGCGAGACGGGGATAGTGCCGACATCGTATTTTGAAAGCATGAGGTTGAACAGCCGCCCAAATTCATCGCGCGTCATCGGCATATCGCCGAGCACGGCGGCGCACTGCTCCAGCGCCGAGGAGACTATGCCCCAAAGCTGAACATATTCCTGCGCGGTTTCCTCGCGTCCGGCCTCGCTCAAGCGCGCGGCGCGCTCTTCAAGCATTTCGGGCAGGTGCATTTCGGCAAAGAGCGCCGCGAGCGCCTTGGCCTGAGTCTCGGCGGTTTCCGCCGCGTCACTTTCGCGCGCAAAATTCAATAGCGGCTGCGCCAAGCGGCGGCGGGACGCATTTATACTCGCAAGGCGCTCTCGCGCCGCGTCATCATAGGGCGCGCCGTACCCGTCCGGGTGCTGGTGCCAATCGTCCTCGCGCGTCCACGCTCCTGCGCGAAGCTGCCATTTGAAGATATAGCTTTCAAGCGCGTCCGCTTCTTCCCCGGTAAGGGGCGTAAGGCGCGTATGAATAAGGCTTATTACATCGTCTATATCCCAGCCGCCGCCGACAATCTCATAAACGAGCGAAATTGCTTGCGGCAGGGGCTTATACAAAAGCTCGCTCTTTTTCGCGGTGAAAAGCGGCACGCCGTAATGGCGGAAGATGTTCTCTATATTTCCCCGGTAATCATCAAAGCCGCGCACACTGACGGCAATATCGCGCCAACGCGCCCCCGCGCGCACAAGCTCCAATGCGCGTGCCGCGGCAAGCTCGCATTCGGCGGTCACGCTGTCGGCTGTGATAAGCTCAATCGCGCCGTCATCGTCAAAGCTCTCGGCAGAGTAGGAAAACATATTGTCCGCAAAAAGACGGAGCGAGGCGCGTTTATCGCCCGTTTGGGTGGAATAAGTAAGCTCGCGGTGCTCTGCCCCAAGCTCCTCCGCCGAGGCGATGAGCGCGCGCCCGGCGCGGCGGGAAAGCTCAAAAACCTCGCTCCCGCCGAAAAGCTCATCCACCGTAAGGCATACGCTGACATCCGCGCCCGTGGCTATAAGCGCAGTTATAACGCGCATTTCCTGCGCGGTAAAATCCACAAAGCCGTCAATATATATTTTGCTTTCACGGCCTATGTCGCTTTTTTCTATCTGCTCGGCTAAGATATTCAGCGCGTCCGACGGGTCAGCCCGCCCGTTTGACACCACCGCATCGTAAGCCTCTGCCACAAGGGCAAGGTCAAAAAGCTTGTCGCCCAAGCCGTCATTGAGATTCCCGGCCAGCTCAAAAAGCGCATCGGGAGAAATACAGGCGGCTTTAAGCTCGTCCACGGCGGCAAGGAGCATGGCTTGAAGCTCGCTTTTGTGCGCGGCGGCAGAGTATACGCGCAAGCGGCTGCCGACACTTGAAACGGCAAGCGCCATGCACAAAAGCCGCCCGCCCTTATCAAGATACTTCGCCGCTCCCCCGCCCACCTGCGCCTTGACGCGCCGGGCAAGCCCCGTGAAGCTGAAAACCTCGGCATAAAGCGAGAGACTGTCCCCGCAGGCGTAGGCCAGCTCGCGCTCGGCCTCGTGGCTGTACTGCTCGGGCACGATGAGAATGCGCCCGCCCTCGCCGCGCTCAACGGCCTTGCGGATATCCTCTATAACGGCGGCGGTTTTGCCCGACCCGGCCTTTCCCAATATCAAAGTGAGCATTCCGCGCCCTCTCTTTCAGGTGATTGTTCGTTACTTAATTATACCTTTCGCGCCCGTGCGCGTCAAGAAACAGTGTACAATCGCGAAAAACGTGTTATAATAGCTGTGATTTTCACGCGAAATCTGACGAATGAGGCAGAAAATGATGAAAAAGGCGCTTTCGGCTGTCCTTGTCGCTGTGAGCTTGATGTATCTACTTGCAAGCTGCAGCGGGCATTTTTTGAAAAGACCTGCGCAAACGGAGCGGATGCTCACCCCGGCAGAAAAGCTTTTGACGCTCTCCCCTTGGCATATTGACGGCGGCGAAGCGCCGGAAAAGGTGAGTTTTTTTGAGGACTTCACCGGGCAATACGGCGCTGTTCCCTTCTCGTGGTGCGTTGATGGCGGCGAGGTCACGCTGAAATTCTACCCACAGTGCGCCGTGGGCGCGGAAAAGATAGGCGCGCTTGAAGATAGCCTTGCCCTTAAATTCGACACGCTGACGCTTATCCCGGATTTGTTCTTCCCACGCGGCAGGGAAAGCGCAGAGCCCGCCGAGCCTGAACCCTCGGAAGAGGAGATTTTGGGGCAAAAAATCGCCGATATGGCAGTCGGCTTTCTCGGCTGGAATTATAAATACGGCGGGAAAACGCCCGAAACGGGGTTTGACTGCTCCGGGCTTGTTTACTACATCTACGAACAGTTCGGCTACCGCTTGGAGCGCGTGGCCGCAGAGCAGGCAAAGCAGGGCACAGAGGTTTCGCATGACGCGCTAATGCCGGGCGATCTCTTGGCGTTCTACACTTCCGGCAAATATGTCGGGCATATCGGGATATACGTGGGCAAGGGGTATTATATCCACGCAATGGGCGCGGCCTACGGCGTAGTTTTAACCTCGCTTGACGATAAATACAGCCAGCGCGAATACACCGCGCGGCGCATAATAGGCTGTGACGAGCTTTTGATGGAAAATATCACTCCGGCGGCGTAAAATTCACCCCCGAACGGTCAAATCCGTTCGGGGGTGAACATTTTTTAATCTTTTACACTGCCGTTTACATCCGGGTGCGTTTCGTTGAAATCCGCGGCATGGTGGGCGTTGGTGTGTACATTTATGTACTGGGCTTTGAGCTTTGAATAGAGTATGGTTTGGCTGGAATAAAGCCCGCTGTAGCCCGAGAGCATATAGCTCACGCCGCAGGCAAGTGCGAAGTAGAGTAGCCCCTGCCCGCCGAAAAGCTCAATCGAAAGGAAGATAGAGGCCACGGGGCAATTGGTCGCCCCGCAAAAGACGCACACAAGCCCCAGCGCCGCGCCGAACGGCGCACTAAGCCCCACAAGGGGCGCAACGGCGCAGCCGAACGTAGCGCCGATGAAAAAGCAGGGCACAACCTCGCCGCCCTTAAACCCCGCCGCCAGTGTGACGGCGGTGAAGAGGATTTTTAATAAAAACGCTTCGGGGCGCGCCTGTCCCTCTTCCACGGCGGCGGTGATAACGCCCATGCCCGCGCCGTTATAGTCGCGAGTGCCGACAAGGAGCGTGAGCGCGATTACAATAAGCCCGCCGACAAAGGCGCGCAGATACGCATTGGGAAAAAGCTTTTTCGCCTTATGCCCCGCAAAGTGCAGCGCCGCGCAAAAGCCGGACGAAACCCACCCGCAAAGAGCCGCGAGCAACGCCACGCGCAATAGTAGGCCGATTTCAAGCGCGGGAACGGCCACGGCAAAGCGCACAGGCTCAACCCCCAGCCACAAAGAAATCCCGTAGGCCACGAGAGAGGCCGTAAACCCCGGAATAAACGCCGCATGATAGAGTTCCCCCACGCTTATGGCCATCATGGCAAAAACCGTGGCGGTAAGCGGTGTGCCGAAGAGGGCAGAGAAGAAAGCCGCCATGCCGCAAAGCGTAGCCGTGCGGCGGTCGCGGTCATCAAGGCGGAGTAGGCGCGAGGCAAAGTAGCCTATCGTGCCGCCCATTTGAAGCGCCGCACCCTCACGCCCGGCAGACCCGCCGGTGAGGTGCGTGAGCACCGTGCCGATGAAAATGCTGGGCAGGAGCTTTGCCGAAATCGGCTTTCCCAAGTGAACAGCGTCTATAATATCATCCGTCCCCTGCCCCTCGGTGTGCATAGCGCGGTAAACCCACGCAATTATAACGCCCGCAAACGGCAAAAGGAAAATGAGCCACGCGTTTTGCTCGCGAAGCATTGTGGCATGGCTGACGGCAATGGCAAAGCAAGAGCCGATAAGCCCGCACAAAACTCCCGTCACCGCCGCCAGCGCCAGCCATTTCACCAGCGCAAAAGCGTACAGGCGCACCTCGTACATATATCTGCGTATTGTCTCCATTTTTCTCTCTCCCATACAATAAAGCCGCTTTATTGTACGCCGCAGAGAGGAAAAAAGCAAGCTCAATAAAAGTAAAATCCGCCCGGCTCAGTTTTGAGCCGGGCGGAGAAAGCATTTTATCAAATTACGCTTCTTTTTTCTTATAGTACGCGCGGATTACAAAGAGCATTGCAAGGGTGATAACCGCACCGAACAGGAGACTGAAAACCGCATTTTGCACAAAGCCCGCGAAAACGTAAGTCACGAAGCTGACCGCCGCCACGGATATGGCGTAGGGAAGCTGGGTGGATACATGGTCGAGGTGGTTGGTCTGTGCACCGGCGGAGGCCATGATAGTAGTGTCGGAAATGGGGGAGCAATGGTCGCCGCAGACAGCGCCCGCGCAGCAAGCGGAAATGCCGATGATAAGGAGCTTGCTGTCGCCGGGGAAGATGGCCGTGACGATGGGGATGAGTATGCCGAACGTGCCCCAAGAAGTGCCGGAAGCAAAGGCAAGAATGCACGCCACGACAAAGATGACGGCGGGAAGCATACTGTAAAGGCTCTGAGATGCACCCATCATAACATCGTGTACATACTCCGCCGCGCCGAGGTTAGAGGTCATGGTTTTGAGGGAGACGGCCATGGTGAGAATGATTATCGGGGGAACCATGGCGATAAAGCCCTTGGGAATGCAGTCCATAGCTTCTTTGAAGCTCATGAGACGGCGGGCAAGCATATAGATAACGATAATAACAAGGGAGATTATACCGCCCCAAGGCAGACCGATGAAAGCATCGGTGTTGCCGAACGCAGCAATAAAGTCACCCGCGCACTCCGTGCCGCCCCAAGCGTCCACGCCGAAGAAGCCGCCGACATACACCATGCCGAGAGTGCAGGCAACGATGAGAATGAGCACGGGCAAAACAAGGTCGATTACGCGCCCCTTGGGGTTCACGCCCGTGGCCGCTTCTTCGCTTTCAAGCGCGCCCAATTCGCCGTTGAGTTGGGCATTCATTTCGTGCAGTCTCATAGGGCCGAAGTCAAACTTCATAAAGGTGATGCCGAGGATGAAAACGAAGGTGAGGAGCGAATAGAAGTTATACGGGATTGCCATAACAAAAAGCTCAATACCCGAAACGCCTATATCAAGGTCGGAGGCCACGCCGGAAACGGCAGCCGCCCAAGAGGAAATGGGCGCTATCATGCAAACGGGAGCGGCGGTAGCGTCGATTAAATAGGCAAGCTTTGCGCGGGAAATCTTGTGCCCGTCCGTTACGGGGCGCATAACAGAGCCGACGGTGAGGCAGTTAAAATAGTCATCAATGAATATCAAAATGCCGAGCACAAACGTGGCAAGCGCCGCGCCGACACGGGTTTTGATGTTCTTCTCCGCCCAGCGGCCAAACGCCGCCGAGCCGCCGGAAGCATTGACGATAGCCACGATGATGCCGAGCAGCACAAGGAACAGATAAATGCCGGCATTATCGGAGATTGCGGCAATAAGTCCGTCATTGAGGGCGACATCAAGCGTGCCGATGGGGGCGAAATTGGCGCAGAACATAGCGCCGATAATAACGCCGATGAAGAGCGAGGAATACGCTTCCTTAATAATAAGGGCAAGGACTATGGCCACAAGCGGCGGCACAAGAGCCCAAAAGGTTCCGTACATATCTGTACCTCCATAAAAATAATATAGTTTCTAATGCAAAAATGCCGCGTACAGCGCCTACACACTGCCCGCGACATTCAAAATACGATTATGCCCGACAGCTCTCCACCCTTTCCGGTAAAGGACAAGGGTGACAGTACACGAAATATTATCCCGCGTCCCAGATACAGCGGCACGGAAACACACGCTGCTCTTCGGCGGCATCCCCTTTCACCCCGGGCGTTTCCGCACCCTCGGCGGAGCTACTCTTGGAGACCGCACCTCTATCACATTTTGTTCATACTTTATTATTATACAGTAATAAAGCAGAATGTCAATGTTTTTGTTGAAAA
Organism: uncultured Oscillospiraceae bacterium; assembly: GCA_964426095.1. Taxonomy (GTDB): domain Bacteria; phylum Bacillota; class Clostridia; order Oscillospirales; family Oscillospiraceae; genus Limivicinus. Next base: position 9,962 of record CAYRPD010000054.1, read on the forward strand.
AGTTCAGAACTTTTTGCATTTTCGCATATTTATTCTGCATTGTGCATATAATTCCGTTAATGTTTAAGTTTTTTGATGTTTCACTTGCCCTAAATGCGGAAAGCGGCTTTGCGCGCTTCGGCACGGGGCATATAATATGGCTCGGCGCGCTTATTGCGTTTTGCGCGCTGACGGCGTTTATCTATCGCCGGGCAAACCCTACCGCGCGGCGTTGGCTGCGCCTCGCCGTGTCGGGGGCGGCGGTTATAATCGAAGTGTGGCGCGGCGCGCTTTTCTTTTTCGCCGGGGAGTACAGCTTGGGGCGGCTGCCGCTGCATTTGTGCACCATGGCGGTGTATTTATCGTTCTTCCACGCCCTGCGCGGCGGGGCCTTCATCGCGCAGCTTCTTTATGCGTTTGCCATGCCCGGCGCGCTCGCGGCGCTTATCTGCCCCGATTGGAGCGTGTACCCCCTGTGCTCCTTTCTCGCCGCGTCAAGCTTCATGCTGCATATTCTTCTTGTCTCCTACCCGCTTATGCTCGTTTTTGCCCGCGAGCTTACGCCCGACATACGGCAAGGCGCGAAAATGCTGGGCGCACTCTTATCCGTTGCCGTGCCGGTATTCTTCTTTAACCGGCTCACGGACACCAACTATATGTTCTTAAACTATCCCGCGCCCGCCTCTCCCCTTGAATGGTTCGCCTTTCTCGGCAGACCTTGGTATATCCTCGGCTATATCCCGCTTCTTTCAGCCGTGTGGGGGATAATCTATCTGCCGTTTATAAAAAGACGCGGGCAATAAAAAGGGCGGGCCGCCGAAAACGGCAGCCCGCGAATACAGGGTTGTGGGATAAAGATATGAGCCTGACCCCTTTTATAAGGGATCAATTGGATAAGCTGTGACTAAAGAATAATACATTTTTTCGCATTTGTAAAGAGCGAAAGTACACTAGTTTTGTCGAATGCGTAATTTTTCGCATAATTTTCTTCGCGTGGGGAGAAAATAGCGGGGAAACCATTCTTCACGCGGTGCATTTCGCCGCGCGGATACGAGAGGAGCTTATTACATGATAATGGATCGCATCGCCCTTATTTTGACCGTTATAGGCGGGATTAACTGGGGCAGTGTCGGGCTTTTCCGCTTCGACATAGTGGCGTGGCTTTTCGGCGGGCAGACAGGCACCGTCAGCCGCGTGGTGTACACGCTGGTGGGGCTGAGCGCACTGTGGTGCATTTCGCTGCTGTTTCGCGGCGATGCCGTCACCGATGACGGGATATAAAGAAAGCAAAGCTAAAAGCCGATGAGCCGTGGATTACCACGCCGCTCATCGGCTTTGATTATTC
>CAYRPD010000055.1:0-10768 GCA_964426095.1 uncultured Oscillospiraceae bacterium
GTACTGAACAGCAGTGATTTCTTTGATACTGTTTTTGATAAGCACCATGACCGTATGTGGCTCTTGGGAAACATCGTTGACGCATCCGGCAAAAAGCTTGTGGACTGGTCAAACGGCAAATGCTGTTTTGAATCGGATTATTTCAAAAATGTGCTCGAAACGATGAAGCAAATGCCGGAGCTGGGCTCTCCTATGCAAAGCCCGGTGCTCTCCGATGAGGTGGCTGTAAGCACGGGCTTGCTCTACTATATAAACGCCAATGATGTATGGATGGCGAGCACTGCGCCGCAGGCCTTTTACGAGGATTACTGTTTTCCGGGGTTGCCCGAGGTCGGCAGTGCCGTCTGTCCGCTGCTTAGCTACGGCATTTCGGCGTATTCACCGAACAAGGAGCTGTGCTGGCAATTCCTGCGTCAGTTTTTGACGGAGGAATATAAGATGAAGTTTTTCATTTCTCCGCGGCTGGACGGGCTTAAAGAGCAGATAAGCAGCACATGGGAAGGCTTTGGCGACATTCATCAATATCACCCCTACGGCCTTGAAGCAATGAATAAGCTTGCGGATATCATCATTAACGCGGACACCGTTGTGCGGCATGACGCGCAGATTTGGCAGATTGTATATTCTGCGTCCGGGGCGTACTTTGCCGGAGATCAAAGCGTAGAGGACACAATGAAGCAAATACAAAGCAGGGTCGGCATCTATCTTGCCGAGCAGTAATAGACGAAAGCAAAAACCACTGGGTCAACCGGTGGTTCTTGCTTTATGTTATTCTTTTCCCTTTTCCGTCTTTTTCTCCTGCGGAAGCTCCACGATGATCGACTCGAACGGGCGCAGGTCATAGCTTATGCAGTATTCCCTGCCGTCGCATTCTTCTTTCAGCGCCGTGAGCGGGGGAATGTCGCCCTGCTCGCCGGGGCCGCCGCTGCCGGGGAGACTGTCATAGGTGCTGAACATACGCTTATAAAGCCCCGCTTTCGGCACGCCGCAGCGATAGCCGTTGTGCTGGAGCGGCGAGAACGAGCACACCACCAGCACCGCCCCGTCATAATTCCACGGGTTGCGGCGTATGTAGCTTATGATGTTGCGGTCGGAATCGGTGCTGTTGACCCATTCAAAGGTTACGGGGTTTTTGGAATCAACATAGAGACTGGGGTACATCTTGTATATCCCGATGAGGTTTCGCACGCATTGCAAAACGTCTCTGTGACCGAAATTCTCCGCCAAGCCCCAGTCGAGCGAGCGGTTCTCGTCCCATTCGCGATCCTCGGCAAATTCCTGCCCCATGAAAAGAAGCTTTTTGCCGGGATGCGTGAACTGGAAGGTGTAAAGGCTTTTCAGCGTGGCAAGCTGCTCGGATATCCCGCCCGGCGCTTTGCCCACCATCGGTTTTTTAAGGTGGACTACCTCATCATGGCTGAGCACAAGCACATAGTTTTCGGTGAAAGCGTAATCCGCCGTGTGCGTGAGCTTGCCGTGCAGCCAGTGACGGTAGAGGGGGTCTTCTTCGATATATTTTAGCGTGTCGTTCATCCAGCCCATGTTCCACTTGAACAGAAAGCCAAACCCGCCGTTTTCAACGTTTTCCGTAATCCCCGGCAGTATGGACGAATCCTCGGCTATCATAAATGCGTCGGTTTGGCGCAGCACGGCGGAGTTGAGCTTTTTCAAAAACTCCATGCTCTCAAGGTTTTCAGTCCCGCCGTATTCGTTCACGCGCCATTGACTGCGCCCGAAGCTCGTGTAGAGCATGGCCGCCACAGCGTCCACGCGCAGCGCGTCAATGTGGAATTCCTTTATCCAATAAAACGCGCTCGCCGAAAGGAAGCTTCGCACCTCGCCCTTGGAGTGGTCGAACGCCTTTGTCCCCCATTCGGGGTACTCGGCCAAAAGCGGGTCGGCAGATTCGTAAAGGGGTGTACCGTCGAAATTCTCCAGGCCGAAGTCATCGCGCGGGAAGTGCGCCGGAACCCAGTCGAGAATAACGCCTATCCCGTGGGTGTGCATAGTGTCTACAAAATAGCGGAAGTCATCCGGTGTGCCGTAGCGCGCCGTGGGGCAGAAATACCCCGTCACCTGATACCCCCATGACCCGTCAAAGGGGTATTCGCATATGCCTATAAGCTCCACGTGCGTGTAGCCCATGAAGTTAAGGTACTCTACCAGCTCATCGGCAAGGCGGCGATAGTTCATAAAGCCGTCTGCGTTTTCCGAATAGTCCTTTTTCCACGAGCCGAGGTGTACTTCGTATATCGCCATCGGCTTTTCAAGCGCCGTTTTCCCGGCAAACTGCTTTCTCGCCTCGCGGTCATTCCACCTGTAGCCTTTCAGCGGGCACACGATAGAGCCGTTTGAGGGGCGAAGCTCCGAGGCAAAGGCAAAGGGGTCTGACTTGTAGCGCTTTATCCCGTCCGCCCCCGTGACGACAAAGCGGTATACTTCCCCCGCGCGCACGCCGGGAAGAAAGCATTCCCACACGCCGCCGTTGGTAAGCTCCATTGCGCCCTTTTCCTCGTCCCAGTCGGTGTGCGCTGTGATAACGCTCACGCTTTTTGCGTTCGGTGCCCACAGGCAAAATTGTGTTCCCGATTTGCCGTCAAGACGGCGCAAGTGCGCGCCGAGCTTGCGATAGCAGGAGTAACCCCGCCCGCCGGCAAAAATCGCGGCATCAAATGTCGAGAAAGATGGAACCATAAGTCCGCCCCTTTTCATTCAGTATTATCTCGTATGATTAATTACAGTATATCACAGATATATCCGACAGGAAAGAGGGAAAAGTGTAAACTTTACATATATATAAAAATATGCCCGCCGAAAAGCGGACATATTTGTGCGTTACAGTGTCAAATCTCCGTCCTTGACCCAGCCGAAGCGGCGGCAGAGCAGATTAATCGCGGGGGTCAATACGGCGGGCAGGATAACTGCGATAAGCGCCAGCCCCAGCCAGTCAAGCCCCGAGGGGGCAATGGCCGCCGCACCCTTGGCTACGGCCTCTTCCGAGGGGGCAAGCCACCCCGTCCATACGCCTATCGGCCCGCACAGGCCGCACGTGCCCATGCCGGAGTTTATGGCCGCGCCGTTCATTTCAAGCTTGAATACGCACGTGGCGATAGGCCCCGTTATCGCGGAAGCCACCGTCGGCGCTATCCACACGCGCCAGTTGCGCACGATGTTCGGCATTTGCAGCATCGAAGTGCCAAGCCCCTGACTTATAAGGCCGCCCCAGCGGTTTTCCTTAAAGGACATCACTGCAAACCCGACCATCTGCGCGCAGCACCCGGCCACGGCAGCGCCCCCTGCAAGCCCCGTCAACTGCAAAACCGAGCATATCGCCGCCGAGGATATCGGCAGCGTCAGCGCCATACCGACCAGCACCGACACCGCGATTCCCAACCAAAACGGCTGAAGCTTTGTCGCGGAATCTATGAGCATACCGAACGCGGAAGCCGCCGTGCCTATAGGCGGCGCAATCCACTTTGCAAGCGCCACGCCCACGAGAATGGTAACGCCGGGCGTAACGAGAATGTCTATCTTCGTTTCCTTGCTCACGGCCTTGCCGCACTCGGCGGCGACAATCGCGATTATCAGCACGGCGAGCGGGCCGCCCGCGCCGCCCTCGGCGTTCGCCGCGTACCCCACGGCGGCCAGGGAGAAGAGCACCATTGCGTCCGCTTTCAGCGCATACCCTATCGCCACCGCCATCGCAGGGCCGGACACGGACATGGCGAACGCGCCCACATCCACGAGAAATGCAAGGCCGAGCTGTTGGCCGAGCGTTTTAATAATCGTTCCTATCAAAAGCGAGCAGAAAAGCCCCTGCGCCATTGCGCCCAGCGCGTCAATACCGTAGCGCTGAGCGGAGAATACAATGTTTTTTCTTTGTAAAAACTGCTTGAATTTCATCTTTTCAATATACCTTTTGTTTTCTTTTTACAAGGCTGTCAGTTTACAACGTTTTGCGGCGTACCCGCGAGGAAAGAGCGGATGTTTTCCGCCGTGCAGTCTATAATCCGCTGGCGGCTTTCCTTGGGAAGCCAGCTTATATGCGGCGTGATGATACAGCGCGGCGCTTTGAGAAGCGGGTTATTCTCTATCATAGGCTCGTTTTCCAAAACATCAAGCCCCGCTGCCCAAACCTTGCCGCTTTCAAGCGCTTCGGCCAAGTCCTCGGAGCGGATAAGCGCGCCGCGTGCGTTGTTGATGATTATAACACCGTCTTTCATCTTGGCAATGCTGTCTTTATTAATCATGCCGATTGTGGCTTCATTTGCCGGGCAATGCAGACTTATCACATCCGCGCGCGAATAAAGCTCATCAAGCGTGACATATTCGCCTATGGCCTCGCCCTCGGCACAGCGGCTGCGGTTATACGCTATAACCTCCATGCCGAGCGCCTTGGCAGTTGCGCCCACGGCGCGCCCTATCCGCCCGAAGCCTATAATGCCGATGGTTTTGCCCGCAAGCTCAATGAGCCTATGCTCGCCCACGGTCTCCGCGCCGCAATCGTGCCAATGCCCGGCGTGGGCGCGGGAGGAATAATAGGCCGCGTGGGAGCATACTTCCATTAAAAGCGCTATCGCGTACTGCGCAACCGACTGCGTCCCGTAGGCCGGGACATTTGAAATCGGTATGCCGCGCTCGCGCGCCGCGGCCAAGTCCACCCCGTCATAGCCCGTAGAGGTAACGGAGATGTATTTAAGCTTGGGGCAAGCCTCAATCAGCCCATGGGGGAGATCGGGTAGGTCCGTAACTATAATATCCGCCTCGCGTGAGCGGGCTATAATCGCGTCAAGCTCCGTTAAATGGTCATGGTGGATTTCCACCTCGCCGAAAGCGTTCAGCACATCCCACGAAAGGTCGCCGAAGTTAAAAAAGCTGTCGTTTATAACGCAAATTTTCATCCTTGCACTCTCTTAAAATCCTTTACGCGTTCAAAAGTGCGGCGGCGGCAGAGCCGGGGAGCGTGGTTTCGCGGCTGACGCGCAAAACGGCGTATTTATGAAGCTCCTTTGCTGCGCGCTCTTCCAAAAGCTCCTCCAGCATCGGGCGGAAATACCGGCTTCTATCCACGAGCGAGCCTTCCGCGCATACGCACACGGGCTTTGCCTTGTCGTCTCCCGTCTCGGTCAGAAGCATAATCGCCGTGAGGTTTGCGCACATACACTGCGCCGAGCGGCGGAAAAGCTCCAAGCTCATCGTGCGGGCAAAGTCGCCGTCCTCGGCGTTATCCGCGCAAAGCTCCAGCTTTTCTCCGCTTGCCCACGCGTCAATGTAGGAAGCGTCAATCTTGCCGAGCGCGCGCACAAGCTTTGCCGAGCCCTCGCTCAAAAGCCCCTCGTCCGCCGCCGCATTGAGCATCAGGCGGCCAAGCTCGCCGAGGTATACGCCCGCCGTCAGCTTTTCCATTATCTTTTCATCGGGGTTGTTGCTCTCGTGGTCGAGTATCTTATCAAAATCGCCCTGCGGAATGCCGTCATAAAGCCCGGATTCAAGGTTTATGAGTATGCTATCGTCGCTGTTTTGCGATAGCTTCGGTATGCGCGAATAGGGGAGCGCGCAGCAGGTGTTTGTCCCCGTGCCGCTGATTTGGCCGATAAACCCGCCGTAGAGGGACTTGTCCAGCGTGCACGATGAGCCTAAAAGCGCCGCCACGGTGTCATTGAGGATGAAAACGCGCTTTCCTTGTATGCCGCGCGCTTCAAGCGCCGCCGTCAGCGATGCGCCCACGAGCTTGCCCGATGACCCGGTAATCACAACCTCTTTGTCTATCCGCTTTACAAGCCCGTCAATCTCCGGCGTGATGTCGGCATTGTAAGAAAAGCAAAAGCCGATAAGCTCGGTTTTATCCATGAGCGGCATAATGCTCTCCGCCACAAAGTCTATAAACTCTTCCCATGTGCTCGGCTTATCTATGCCGGGCATTTTGCGCTTTGTAACCTCGCTTATGTCGTACCCGTCCGCATTAAATGTCACAAGGCCGCAGCGGAAGTTTGTCCCGCCCGCGTCTATAACGGCCACGCTCTTGCCCTTGGGGATATCGCCGTCAAACTTTATGTAGGTGGGTATCATCGGCAGGGAGCTTTTTTCCCCTGCCAGGCCGCGCTTCATGTCCTCTGCCATAAGCTTTGCGTATTTCACGCTGTCAACCTCGGCGGCCATGCCGTGCCTGCGCATGAAGTCCAATGCTTTTGTGCTGCTCATTTTTTTCGTCTCCTTATTCGCGCAAAACCGGCGGTCAAGGCCGCCGGTCAGCGTTGAAATTTGTGGATTTATTTCTTGTTCTCGCCCTTGACGGTTTCTGTAACGCCCTCGGCAAGCCCTGCAAGCCCTTGAATTTCGCTGGGTATAATTATCTTCGTGGCCTTGCCGTCTGCCGCGGCGGCGAAGGCTTCCAGCGCTTTCAGGCGCAGTACGGCATCGGACGGGGCGGCCTCGTTTATAAGCTTAATGCCCTCGGCGGTGGCGCGCTGCACGGTCAAAATGGCCTCGGCCTCGCCCTCGGCTTCGAGTATCTGCTGCTGCTTCTTTGCGTCCGCGCGCAAAATGGCGGATTCCTTTTCGCCCTCGGCTTCGAGGATTGCCGCGCGCTTTTCGCCCTCGGCGCGCAGTATGGCCTCGCGGCGTTCGCGCTCGGCTTTCATCTGCTTTTCCATTGCGCTTTGGATCTCTCTCGGCGGGAGAATGTTTTTAAGCTCCACGCGGTTGACCTTTATGCCCCAAGGGTCTGTGGCCTCGTCAAGTATGGTGCGCATCTTGGAGTTTATGATGTCGCGGCTCGTCAGGCACTGGTCGAGGTCAAGCTCGCCTATGATGTTTCTCAGCGTCGTTGCGGAGAGGTTTTCTATTGCGAACATCGGCTGCTCAATGCCGTAGGTGTAAAGCTTGGGGTCGGTTATTTGGAAGTACACTATCGCGTCAATCTGCATGGTTACGTTGTCCTTCGTGATAACCGGCTGGGGCGGGAAGTCCGCCACCTGCTCCTTGAGCGAGACTATCTTCGCCACGCGCTCAATAAACGGCACTTTCACGTGTATGCCGACGCTCCATGTGGTCTTGTAAGCGCCCAAGCGCTCAACTACGTAGGCCTTGGCCTGCGGTACAACGCGAATGTTGCTTATAAGCAGAGCAACGGCCAAAATGATGAGTATAACTATTATCATTGCTTTCTCCTTTCCTGCCGCGTTTTGCGGCGGTGCAGTCGGTTAATTATCCTTTGTCACTATGAGCTTAACGCCCTCTATCCTCACGGCCTTTACGACCTCGCCCGCGCTGTAGCGCGTGTGCTCATTTTCGCTTCTCGCCGTCCATTCCTTGCCGCCTATCTTCACGCACCCCGTACCCGCGAGGTTGTCTATATCCTCTGTTACAATGCAGTCCTTGCCGATGAGCGCGTCCGCATTTGTCGGCTGAGTGCGGGAGTTAACGTACTTTTGCGCAAGCGGCCTTGTCAAAATAAGCGTGGCCACGGACACGGCCAAAAACCAAACCATTTGAAGCCACAAGGGCGCGTTGAGCAATGCGGCGATGAGCGCGGCAAGCGCGCCTATGGCAAACCAAATCGACACAAGCCCCGGCACAAGCGCCTCTACTATCAGCAATACTATCATTGCCGCAAGCCATATCATCGGCATATTCATCACAAAAGCCATATACTATTCCACCTCCGTATTATGCTCTTAACAATATTATATATTGTATCAATTCTTTTATCAAGTGTTATTTACGCGCCCCAGCGCGTCGGCAACAGCGGCGGCAAGCTCAATATCCGCTTGCCCCGGCGCGCTTTTGTCGCCGTTGAGCGCGCAAAAGCTCATGCATGAGCCAAACTGAGCGCATATAAGCCGCCCGAACGCGTATTCCTCGCCCATAGGCACGGCGCAGATAAGCCCCGCACCCTCGCTCGCCGTCAGCTCGTTCGTCACACTTAGAAAGCGCAAAAGCTCCGCCTTGGATGAAATTTTGTAAGCGTATTTAACGATATCCCCGCCGACAGCGCGCGCTTTCGCCACATAGGCGCGTATCTCGTCCTCGTGCGGCATGGCGGAAAAGCTGTGCTGACTTATTACGCTTATTATCCCCGCCGCCTTTGCCCTTTGCGCAAGCTCTTTAACGTAGGGGGAAGAAAATTCAATATCAATCATGTCCGCCGCACCGAGTGTGATAATATTCTTGCATAACTCGTACACGGCCTTGTGCCCAAGCCTCGGCGCGTCCTGCCCCTCGGTGCGATAGGTGAACAGAAGCGGCTTTCCGCGAAGCGCTTCGCGTATCAGGCGCGTATTATTTATAAGTGCCTCGGCGTTCATCGCGTCCGCGCTCAAGTCCGCGCGGTATTCCGCCGCATCGGCGCGCGAGCGGGCGATTTTATCCCCGCAGGCCAAGGCGTTTTCAAGCTCCGGTGCCGTTATCGGGCAGATGAGCTTTTCCCGCCCCTCACCGAGCACCATTGAGCGCACTTTCAGCGTTTGCATTTACCAAACCTCGCTTTTTGTCCTTTTTGAAATTTTCGCACGCCGCGCCGCCGTTGTCAATGGAAAGTTTACATAGCTTTCAATCTTTGCCTATTTACTTTTTGGAAGCGCTGTTGTATTATATACATGATTTAAAGGACAGAAGCGAACACCCCGTTCGCTGTATATACATTAAAATATTACGAAACCGAGGACAAATTTATGAACAAGCTTCCCAAGAAACCGCGTAACGAGAATATGTACAAGGCGATATTGAGCTTGCGCACCGTGGACGAGTGTATGCAGTTTTTCGATGACCTTTGCACTGTCTCCGAGCTTATGGCGATGGAGCAGCGCTATCAGGTGGCTTCCTGCCTTGATGACGGCATGATTTATAATGACATTCTTGCCGAAACCGGCGCATCCAGCGCAACGATCAGCCGCGTCAATCGCTCTCTGCAATACGGCAAGGGCGGCTATGCGGTGGTGTTTGATCGCGTGAAAAAGGGTGAAGATAAGTGAGCTGTTACGGTCCGCTTGCCGCGTGGTATGATGCGCTCACCGGCGATGTGCCCTACAGCGAATTTGCAGACTTTTATGAGGCGGAGTTCCGGCGCTGCGGCGGCGAATTCCGCCTCCTGCTCGACCTTTGCTGCGGCACAGGTACGCTCACCTGTGAAATGAGCAAGCGCGGTTATGAGCTTATCGCGGTGGATGCGTCCGTGGATATGCTCATGCAGGCGCAGCAAAAGGCGTTTTCGCTCCCTCAGCCCCCGCTTTTTCTCTGCCAACAGGCAGCCGAGCTTGATTTATACGGCACGGTGGACGCGGCCTATTGCTCGCTTGACGGGATGAATTATATTTCACCCTCTGATTTGCCCGAGCTTATTCACCGCCTGCGTCTTTTCATTCGTCCCGGCGGGCTTTTTGTTTTTGACATTCGCTCGGTTGACTGGCTTGAATCCATGGCGGGTCAGGTGTATGTCGATGAGCGGGAGGATGTGCTGTGCCTTTGGCGCGCCGAGCTTAACGAAGATAAAACCGCCGTCAGCTACGGCATGAACATCTTTTCAAAAGAGGGCGAGCTGTGGCGGCGCGAGGACGAGGAGCACACCGAGTACGTTTATTCCTTTGCCTTTTTGCGCTCGGCGCTTGAAAAAGAGGGCTTTTTCAATGTCCGTTTGTGTTCAAACGGCCCTCAGGGCGGCGCGGGAAGGCAGTTTATCATAGCTGAAAGAGGTCTTGAATAATGGATAGAATCATCAGAGCAACGGCGGGGGACGGCTTTATCAAAATGGCCGTCATCACGGCGCGTGACATGGTTGAGCGCGCCCGCGAGGTGCATTCGCTCGCGCCCACGGCCTGTGCCGCCTTGGGGCGCACCCTTTGCGGCGCTTCCATGCTCGGCGAAATGATGAAAGAGGAAAACGCCACGCTCACAATCCGCATAAACGGCGGCGGCCCTATCGGCAGCATCGTGGCCGTGTCGGATTCTGCGGGCTATGTGCGTGGGTATGTGAGTGAACCCGGCGTGGATCTTCCCCTGCGCTCCGACGGCAAGCTCAATGTGGGCGCGGCTGTCGGGCGTGACGGTATGCTCACGGTCAGCCGCGACATCGGCCTGCGTGAGCCGTATATCGGCTCTACCGAGCTTATAAGCGGCGAAATTGCCGAGGATTTGACGGCGTATTTGCTTGAAAGCGAGCAAGTGCCGTCCGCTTGCGCCCTTGGCGTGCTTATTGATACTGATTGCACGGTGAAAGCCGCCGGCGGCTTCATCGTCCAGCTCATGCCCGGCGCGCCGGAGCAGCTTATCGGCAAGCTTGAGGATAATATCTTTCTCATGGATCAGCTCACCACCATCCTTGACGAGGACGGGGAAGAGGAGATATTTAACCAAGTCCTCAAGGGCTTTGAGCATCATATCGTAGGCGAAGCGCCCGTGGGCTATCGCTGCTACTGCTCGCGTGAGCGCGTGGCGCAAGCGCTCTCCTGCATTGATAATGCCGAGCTTCAGGCGATTATTGACGAGGGCAGGGATTGCGCTGTCGGCTGTCAGTTTTGCAATACCCGCTATACTTTCACACCCGAGGATCTTCGCGCCGTGCTCGCGGAAAAGAGCGCCGATAACGGCGGGGAAGAGTGATTTTGCTTTCGCGGCGTATGCTGTGCGCGCCCTGTCTTTAACATGAAACGGGGCAGCCCGCCGCCGCGCCGCGAAAAAAATCGAAATAAATTTGAAAATAGATATTGACAATTTAGTTTTTTTCCTGTATTATAACAAAGCTGTCACGCGGGAGCATAGCTCAGCTGGTTAG
>CAYRPD010000056.1:0-10571 GCA_964426095.1 uncultured Oscillospiraceae bacterium
TAAAAGAGCTTATTGCGGAGTATGTCGGCCGGTTGAACAGGGATTTGGGATTTCAGAATATTGACGAAGAGCTGAGCGACCCTGCCGCAAAGTATACGCCGCCGCAGGGGGAACTGCTCGCGGCGATCGAGGGTGAAACGCTTTTCGGCATGGTTGCATACCATAAGCATTCCGACACAAGGTGCGAAATGAAGCGGCTTTATGTCAGGCCGAGCGCGAGGGGGCTTTCCTTGGGCGATGCGCTTGTGAAAGAAATTCTTGAGCACGCCGCGAAAGCCGGGTATAAGGAAATGGTGCTTGATACACTGTGCCATATGCAAGCGGCGATACACTTATATAAGAAGTACGGTTTTACGGAGTGCGAGCCGTATTATAATAACCCCATGGACGATGTAATATATATGATAAAAAAGCTTTGACACACGACCGAGAGCAAATTGACGCTCTCGGTTTTCTTTTTTCTCACCCCGTTAAGCTTCCGTTAATTCTCTCTATCGGCGTTTGATTTACGCTTTTTGCGCGCGGTGCTTATCCGCTCCATAAGTTTTTTGTAATTTGCACAGAAAAAACTGCGCGTAGTTTGAGAAATAACAAACTTTTAGTGCACTTTTCACAGAAAAACATCTGCATTTATGGTGGAATAGATAATAGCAAATTCTCGCTCTCGCTGGTATAATCACAGTTAAATTAGAATGGTGTAAATTTTTCGACAAGAAAACGGCGGCGGGGTAAGGTAAACCTGCTGTCAGGCAAAAAAAGAGGAAGTATGTAGAAAAACAAGGAGGAAACGAACATGGCGGACAATGCACATCATCTCAAAACGGATGAGATAATCTCCCGCTATGAGCGGGAGCAGAAGTCGCTGATCCCTATCATGCAGGACATTCAGGCGGAGTACGGGTATCTCCCGGCGGAGCTTTTAAGCTACGTGGCGGAGAAGCTCGGCATCACCGAGGCGCACGCGTACAGCGTGGCAACCTTTTACGAGAACTTCTCGTTTGAACCGAGAGGGAAGTACGTAATCAAGGTGTGTGACGGCACAGCCTGTCACGTGCGGCACTCCACTCCCATTTTGGAGACGCTTTGGAAAGAGCTTGGCCTGAGCAAGAAAAAGCACACCACGGACGACATGATGTTCACCGTGGAAGTGGTATCCTGTCTCGGCGCTTGCGGCCTTGCTCCGACGCTTATGGTCAATGAACAGGTTCACCCGTCCATGACCCCGGAGAAGGTAGAAGCGCTTATTGAGGAATTGAGAGGTAACGGCTGATGATTAATTCAAGAGAACAATTGCAGAAGCTGCGCTTAGAAGCGATAGCCCGCCTCAAAGGCTACGAAACCCAAATCCATATCTGCTGCGGCACGGGCTGTCTTGCGGGCGGCTCGGCGGAGATTTACGAGATATTCAAAACGCTTGTTAAGGACACTCCGGGCGTTGTGCTTGATTTTTCCCCCTGCGGCGGCAATCACGAGCACCCCAAGGCGGAAGAAACCGACGGCGAGCCGATAATCGCCGTGACGAAAACCGGCTGCCACGGCTTTTGCGAGATGGGGCCGCTGGTGCACATTGAGCCGCTGGGCGTTATGTATGTCCATGTAAAGCCCGAGGACTGCCATGAAATCATGGAGAAAACGGTTCTGCGCGGCGAGGTGATAGAGCGCCTTGCCTATCACCAGAACGGCGAAGTCTACCCCAAGCGCGAGGAGATACCCTTTTATAAGCTCCAAAACCGTGTCGTGCTGAAAAACTGCGGCACTATCGCGGCGGAAGATATAGAGGAATATATCGCAAACGGCGGCTATGAGGGCTTTGAAAAGTCACTTTTTGACCTCTCCGATGAGGAAATCTGCAAAGAAGTCATCGACTCCGGCCTCAGAGGGCGCGGCGGCGCGGGCTACCCCACGGGCAAGAAGTGGGATGCCGGGCGCAAGCAGAAAACCGATGTTAAATACATCGTCTGCAACGGCGACGAGGGCGACCCCGGCGCATTCATGGATCGCTCTATCATGGAGGGCAACCCCCACGCCGTAATAGAAGGAATGCTCATCGGCGCGCGCGCCGTGGGCAGCCACGAGGGCTATATCTATGTGCGCGCCGAGTACCCCTTGGCCGTACAGCGCATGAAGTGCGCTATTGAGCAGGCCGAGGAATACGGCCTCTTGGGCGACAATATCCTCGGCACGGACTTTAGCTTTAAGCTGCATATCAACAAGGGCGCGGGCGCATTCGTCTGCGGCGAAGGCTCGGCCTTGACCTCGTCCATCGAGGGCAACCGCGGTATGCCGCGCGTCAAGCCCCCGCGCACGGCGGAAAAGGGCTTGTGGGAAAAGCCCACGGTGCTCAATAACGTCGAAACCCTCGCCACCATTCCGCTTATCTTGCGCAACGGCGTGGCGTGGTACCGCCAGCTCGGCACAGAGGGCAGCCCCGGCACAAAGGCGTTTGCGCTGACGGGTAATGTCGTCAACACCGGCCTTGTGGAAGTTCCGCTCGGCTCTACTATACGCGATATCGTTTTCAATGTCGGCGGCGGCATGAAGGACGGCGCGAAGTTCAAGGCCGTTCAGATAGGCGGCCCGTCCGGCGGCTGCCTGACGGAAGAGCACTTGGATGAACCCCTTGACTTCGATTCCGTCAAGAAGTTCAACGCCATTGTCGGCTCGGGCGGTTTGGTGGTTATGGATGAACACACCTGTATGGTGGAAGTGGCGCGCTTTTTCATGTCGTTCACCCAGCGCGAATCCTGCGGCAAGTGCGTACCCTGCCGCGAGGGCACAAAGCGTATGCTGGAGATACTCGAACGCATCGTAAACGGCCACGGCGAGCTTGAGGATCTTGACACGCTCGAAGAGCTTGCCAACATGGTGCGCTCCATGGCGCTGTGCGGCTTGGGCAAGTCCGCACCGTTGCCTGTACTCAGTACATTAAAGCTTTTCCGCGATGAATATGTTGAGCATATTGTGGATAAGAAGTGCCGCTCCAAGACGTGTACGGCTTTGCGCCGCTACGTGATAAATCCGGAGTTCTGCCGCGGGTGCAGCAAGTGCGCGCGAGGCTGCCCGGTCAACGCGATTCACGGCGTTATCAGAAGCCCGTACAGCATCGATCCCAATGTCTGCATCAAGTGCGGCACCTGTAAGGACAACTGCGCGTTTGACGCGATTTACATCGAAGCATAAGGAGGGGCGACATGGGTACTATTACTATAAACGGCAAGAAATACGAGTTTACAAACGAGAGAAACGTGCTCGCGATAATCCAAAATGCCAACATCGAAATCCCCACACTCTGCCACCAGCCGGAGCTGTCGATATTCGGCGCTTGCAGACTGTGCACGGTTGAGGACGACAAGGGGCGCACCTTTGCCTCTTGCTCGGAAAAGCCGAGAGACGGCATGGTTATCTACACGCACACCGCGCGTCTGCGCCGCTACCGCAAGCTCATAGTGGAGCTGCTGCTGGCCGCGCATAACGGCAACTGCGCCACCTGCGACCAGCACGGCAAGTGCAATCTGCAAGAGCTTGCCTATCAGCTGGGCGTGAACATGGTTCGCTTTGAAAATAACCGCGAGCTTCAGCCCGTGGACTTCTCCTCTCCCGCCATCGTGCGCGACCCGAACAAGTGCGTCCTTTGCGGCAACTGCGTTCGTGTCTGCAACGAGATTCAAGGCATCGGCGTGCTCGGCTTTGCTCATCGCGGCACGGACACTGTCGTTTCCCCCGCGTTCAACCGCAAAATGTCGGAGACGAAGTGTGTCGGCTGCGGCCAGTGCCGTGTCGTCTGCCCCACGGGTGCGTTGACGATTCACCATAGCATGGCCGGCTTCTGGGAAGCGCTTGACGACCCGAATACCCGCGTTGTCGCGCAGATTGCGCCCGCCGTGCGTGTGGCCGTGGCGGAAGCGTTCGGCCTGCCCAAGGGCGAAAATGTCATGGGCAAGGTTGTCGCGGCTCTGCACAAAATGGGCTTTGACGAAGTCTTTGACACCACCTACACCGCAGACCTTACTATCATGGAAGAATCGGCGGAGTTTTTACAGCGTGTCGGCGCGGGCGAAAAGCTGCCGCTTTTGACCTCGTGCTGCCCGGCATGGGTGAAGTTTGTCGAAAATGAGTTCCCGGAGTTTAGGGACAATATATCCACCTGCCGCTCGCCGCAGCAGATGTTCTCCGCCATTTTGAAGGACTATTACCGCAGTGATGCGCATTCGCAGGGCAAAAAGACCTTCGTTGTCTCCATCATGCCGTGCACGGCCAAGAAGATGGAAGCCGAGCGTGACGATGCTTACACCTACGGCATTAAGGACACCGATTATGTCATGACTACCAATGAGCTTATCCGCATGATTCGCGGCTTCGGCTTCTCCTTTGAGGAGCTTGACAGCGAGGCTTGCGATATGCCGTTTGGCCTCGGCTCCGGCGGCGGCGTAATCTTCGGCGTGAGCGGCGGCGTGACGGAAGCTGTGTTGAGACGGCTTACCGACGGCCACGATACCGCCACTCTCGCCGCCCTTGCCGAAAGCGGCGTTCGCGCCAAGGACGGCATAAAAGAGCTTACCGTGCCCTATAACGGCATTGACGTTAAAATCTGCGTGGCTTCCGGCCTCGCCAACGCCCGCAAGGTGCTCGAGCAGGTGAAGAGCGGCGAAAAGGAATATCACCTTATCGAGATTATGGCCTGCCCCGGCGGCTGCGTCATGGGCGGCGGCCAGCCGGTAAGCGGCTCTAAGCAGGTGCGCTACGACACGCGCTCCAAGGGCCTGTATGCCGCCGACAACGCCTCGGCCATAAAGAAGTCCAACGAAAACCCGATGATAGATTTCTTCTACAACGGTATGTTCAAGGGCAAGGAGCACGAGCTGCTGCATAATAAAAAATAAAACATCGTAACGAAAGAAGCACGGATTAACCCCCGTGCTTCTTCGCGTCTATATAGAACGATAATAAAAGGTAACTGCGCTCGTGCGCATCGTCTAAATCCACATCTATCATCTCGCGTATCTTCTGTATGCGGTAGAGAAACGAATTTTTGTGTATGTGCAGCTTTTCCGAGCCTGAAAGTATGCTCCTTTCGTAAAGAAGATAAATAAAGAGCGTTTTATAATACTCCGTGTTTTTCTCCTCGTCGTGGCGGCGCAGAATATCAAGCGCGGGGTGGGTGAGGTTTTCTTCGCCGTTTATAAGCGCAAAGCGTGAAATGAGGTAGGGCAGGGCGTAGCTTTCACTGCGGTAAACGCCCGGCTGCCCCTTTGTCTGCTCCAAGGCGTAAACGCACTGCCGATAGCGCGCGGGCATATCGTTAAGCTCTTCAAACGGCAGGGAGAGCACAATTTGATAGTATAGCTTCCCGTTCTCGCTCGAAAGCGACTGCGCAAGTATATCCGCGTCCCTTTTCGCCGTCAAAACCAGCACGTGATTTCCGTACAGCAGCGCGATATTCGCGCGCGGATAGCACTGCAAGCGGTAAAGCAAGCTCTGCTGATGAATGCTGTCGGCGCGATAGGGGTTGCCGATGATTATTAATTGCCATGGGCGCGCGCAGTTAATCTCAATTCGCGAAAGCAGCCCCTTTTCAATCTTCTTTCCGTCCAAAATGTCCCGAAATATATCGGGTACGGCGCGCCCGGCTTTCTCCTCGGTTTTCGCTTCCAAGGCGGCGATAAGTGCGTTGCGCAAAACGGAAAAGAGCAGCATATCCCCCGGGCGAATGGGGCGGGCGTGCTCCCAAAGGCCGATACCGGCCGCTCGCTTATTGCCCACGCGGATGTATGAGCCTATCAGGCGCTCGCCCTCTTGGGTGTGGAAAAGCGTGGGCTCATCGTTCCACGAGTTTAAGCTGTTATTTTCATCATACATCGGCGCGCTGAGAACCTCCAGCGGGATATGCCCCGTGTCCCTCGCCGTCACCCAGTAGGGGTTTATGTCCTCTGCGATAAACGCCCTGCTCATCGCGAGCACATTCCCCGCCGCGTCGGAGAGCATGAGCGGGTTTTCCAAAAGCTCACCGCCGAGATTCAAAATCCCCTCTAAATCGCGCTCGCTTGAGCGCTTTTTTAATTCTTCTTCCCATGCGTTCAGCCTTTCAATTGCGCCCAGCACCGCGTTTGTCACCTCGGCGCTGTCTCTGCCGGGGATGAAGATTTCATCGCCGTTATTTATCAAGCGAACCCCTTCATGCTCAAAGCACAAATAAACGTACCGCGCTTCAACGGCGCTTTCGGCCTTGTCCACAATGCGCAAGCCGTCAATATCGGCGCTTGCGGTCGTAATATTCGCTCTTTGCGGGAAATTGCCTAACTGATCCGCGATTACGCGCAAATTCAATTTCACTCGGCGCACCTCCGTTTCGCATTTTAAGTATAGTGCTTTCGTCACAAAAAAGCAAGAAAAATGCGCGTTATAATTCTCGTTCCCGGTATAAAGACAAAAGCGGGGCATTGTTATAAAATAAACATACCCTGAAACAGATACCGAGAAAGGAGCAAGTATTATGGCGAAAACAAAAGTAATTACCAATGTGCGGCTTTTTGACGGGAAAGAGCTGAGCGATAAAACAACCGTTTACATTGACGGGGAGCGCTTTGCCGCCGAGCTTGACGCGCAGGAGACTATTGACGCAAAAGGCGCATTCATGATGCCCGGGCTTATTGACGCTCACTGCCACGTAACCCAAATGCGCAATGTCAACAGAAATCTCAAAAACGGCGTTACCGCCGCCATGACTATCCAAACCCCGAGCAAGCTCAAGGCGAGCAGCAAAATGCGTATCTATTCCACGTACAACAGAGCCCTCGGCTTTGTCACGGACGCTAAGGAGTTTGTCGAAACCGAGATTGCCAACGGCTCGGATTACATCAAAATCATCATCGAGCATAAGCCCATGATGGCAAAGACGATTATCCGTGATGATGTGGTTATGGGCATTGTCGAGGAAGCGCACAAGCGCGGCAAGCTCGTGGCCTGCCACGCCGTTTCCGTCCCCGCAATGGAGCTTGCCATAGAAGCGGGTGTGGATATTCACGTTCATGTGCCGCTTGAAGCCACCATGAGCGCGGACATGGTCGATCGCATCGCGGCGCACCGCGCCCCCGTTGTCCCCACGCTTGCCATGATGAAAGGCTTTGCGGACATTCCCATCTACGGCTACAAAAAGCAGGATTACCAAAACTCCGTTAACTGCGTTCAGATGCTCCATGAAGCGGGCGTTCCCCTCATGACGGGCACGGACGCGAGCAACATCATTTTCCTGCCTTGGGTCAAATTTGGTGACGGCCTGCACGGCGAAATGCAGCTTATGTCGGCAGCCGGCTTGAGCAATACCGAGATTTTGGCCGGTGCTACAAGTATTGCGGCCGAAAGCTACGGCATGAACGAAACCGGCCTCATAGCCCCCGGCAAGTATGCCGACTTCATCCTCGTAAACGGTGATCCCACGGCAAAATTAAGCGATATAGATAACATCAAGCTCGTTTCGGTCGGCGGCGAAACCGTATTCACCGCATAATAATAAAAAGGAGTGATTAAGCTATGGTATTGGTAACAAGCGCAATGGGCAAGGTCGGCCACGTAGTGGCAACGGAGCTTGCAAAGCAGGGCTTTGATGTGCGCGCAACGGACATCAATCCCAAGGTTGAAAGCCTTCTTGATGAGGGCATTAAAGAAGTCGTCGTAGGCGATGCCCGCGATGAAGAGTTTGTCAGAAGCGTAATGCGCGGCTGCGATCAGGTGGCCTACGTTCCGCCGATGATGCTCTATGATGAAGATGAGCTTGGCATTTTGGCTATCGACTGCGCGCTGGAAGAGGGCGTGAAGCAGTTTGTTCAGCTCTCCGTCACGCACCCGAATCTCTCCGGCCTTTTGCAGCATCAGAAAAAGCTCGTCATTGAAGAGCATTTGAAGCTTGTCGGCTTTAAAAATAACTGGAACTTCACCATTCTTCAGCCGCTTCACTATTCCTATAATGTCATTGTCCCGCTGATACTCAACTCCGGCAAGTACGAAAACTGGAAGCCGCTTGACAGAAAGCTCGGCTATGTTGACGTGCTGGACGTGGCCGAAGCCACGGCGGTGGTTCTGCGCGAGGGGGACAAGCATCAGTTTGCAACCTATGAGCTTTGCGGTTCGAGCTATCTTTCCATCAATGAAATCGCGGATATGCTCAAAAAGATGTCCGGCAAGGACTTCGAGACCGTTTGGTATGACCGCAAGCATATGTTCTCGGGCGTATTTGAAAACTTCATCAACAGCGGCAACGACAGCTACTCCCGCCGCGGCGCGCTGGCAATCCGCGATGTTTATAATGATTACGGCTTTGCCGCGAACAAGAACGTGCTTGAGTGGCTGATAGGCCGCCCGTCCTACACGATGGAGGACCATATCGCCAGGGAGCTTAAGAAGATGGGCTTGCCCGTTTATAACTACGATGGGGAGGCTTGAAAAATGAATCTTTCCGGGAATACAATACTGCTCACCGGCGGCGGCAGCGGCATAGGCTTTGCCCTTGCCACGCGCCTTGCCGCGGCGGGAAGCAAAGTTATAATCGTCGGGCGCAATGTCGCAAAGCTCGAAGCGGCCAAGGAAAAATGCCCCGCGCTCATCGTCAAGGGCTGTGACATTTCCGATGCCGAGGCGCGCAAGGAGCTTTTCAACTGGGTCACTGCGGAATACCCCGAGGTCAATGTTGTCATCAACAACGCCGGTATTCAGCGCCCCATAAACCTCAGCCTGGAGGATAACGACTTTTCCAAGGTTCAGGACGAGGTTAACACCAACCTTGAAGCGCCCATACATCTTTCCATGCTCTTCGCGCCCTACTTTGTCAAGCACGGCGGCACGATAGTGAATGTCTCCTCCCGCTTGGGCATTATGCCCGCTGTTTGGGTGCCTATCTACACCACCACCAAAACCGGCATTCACTTCTTCACCCGTTCCCTGCGTATGCAGCTTCGCAATACCGGCGTTAAGGTCGTGGAGATTCTGCCGCCCATGGTGGATACCGACTTGGCCGGCCCCGGCCAGCAGAAGAACGGCGTTAACGTGGACGAGTTTGCCGACGGCGTTATTGCCAAGCTTGAAGCGGGCGTTGAAGAAATCGGCTTTGCCAATTCCGAGCTTGCCCTCAAGGATGAATATACCTTCAGCGTTGCCATGGCCGAGGCGGAGAAGCTTTGGGATGTCTTTTCCCACAAGAATCCGCTGTTTGAAAACCTGCTTTAATTTAACACATAAGAAAAACGGCGGTCATTTGACCGCCGTTTTTCTGCGTTTTTTTATTTTATATTCCGAACAGCTTTTCCGCGTTCGCATATGCGATTTTTGCCCGTTCTTCCTCGCTTATATCAAGCCCCTGTAAAAAGGCCGCTATGTTCTCCGGCTTGCGGTAGGGGTAATCCTCGCCCCACATTATGCGCTCCGCGCCGAAAGTCTCCATGCAGAAGCGAAATTGCGCCTCATACATCATGCCCGACGGGTTTACATACACGTTTTCCTTGAAATATCGGCTGAAGCTCTTGTTAAGCCCCGTGATGCTTTGGCCGATTTCGTCCAAGCGGTACATATAATAGGCCACGACCTCGCCCCAGTGCCCCAAAATTATTTGAAGCCTCGGCAGCCGGTCAAATATACCCGCCAGCATCATCCTCACGGCCTCTATCCCCACTTCGTAGTGCCAGCCTACCCCGAAGCTTGCGAACAGCGTCTCCGTCGTGGGCGACCATGCGCCCTTGTAGTATCTCTCCGCCACGGCGGAATTGACCTTGCACGGGTGCATATATATCGGCACATTCAGCTCCTCGGCCTTTTTGAATATCGGGAAGTACCATTCATCGCTGTAAGAGCGCCCCTCAAAATGCCCTACAAGCATTGCGCCCACGAAGCCCAGCGTTTTCACGCAGCGCTCCAGCTCTGCCGCCGCCTCTTCCGGCGCGCTCAGCGGCAGTATTGCAAAGCAATAATACCGCCCGGGGTGCTCCGTGCTCGCCCGGTGCATTTCGTCGTTCACTTCCCTGCACAGCGGCACGGCGTGCTCCTTTGCCAAAAGCGCGGGGTATTCGTCCGCGCAGCTCAAAACCTGCGTGCTTATCTCCACGCTGTTCATGTATGCTATGCGCCCCTCGCCCAAGTCCATTGCCGCAAGCTGGGTTTGGTTAAGGCTCGCTGTACCCGAATCCTCGTTGCCGAGGATTTTGTTTATCTTCGCTCTTATTCTCTCGGATGAATAGTGCTCCTCTATGCATATCAGCTTTTTCATCATTATAGCCTCCGCAATGTATATTATTGTGATTATAGTTTATCAGTAAAGCCCGATTGCGGCAATATACCCAAAGACCAATTTCCTATCTGTATTTTTCCGCCCGCCTTGTGCCGACAGAACGGCAAAGCTAATGAAGATTTTTGCGCTTAGTATAAAATTTGTTGCATTTTAGGGGAAACGTGCTATAATGTTGAGCACATGAGGGCGAATGCCCCTGTTTGATAGCCTAGATATGCTG
The DNA here is from genome assembly GCA_964426095.1 of uncultured Oscillospiraceae bacterium. Taxonomy (GTDB): domain Bacteria; phylum Bacillota; class Clostridia; order Oscillospirales; family Oscillospiraceae; genus Limivicinus. The sequence goes on from CAYRPD010000056.1 coordinate 10,491, forward strand.
TTTTAATAACTTAATATAGGTGATTTAGCGATATATCGCTTTTTGCGCATTTTCATGTGTATGAAAATGATGTTCTTTTGT
>CAYRPD010000057.1:0-10059 GCA_964426095.1 uncultured Oscillospiraceae bacterium
GCCTTGTCGGGCTTCGGCGCGGCGGTTTTCTCGGCGGCGGGCGCTTTATCTGCGGGCAAGGGCAAAGCCTCGGCCTCGTTGCGGTTAAAATTCACGCTCCCCATCAAAATCGCCGCCGCGAGCAGGGCGACAACAGCCCCGCCGCGCTTTATAAGCTTTGTCTTTTTCTCTCCCATGCCGCACCCCCCGTTTCACGGAGAATAGCCCCTCTGCGCTCTTCTCGTTTTCTCTCGGTGTTATTACTTTTAATTCCTGTTTATTATAAAATGCGCCGCGCCGTATTTCAAGTGTAAATTAAAATACAGTGCAACGCATTTTAAGGGGGCTGTGTATTGACTAACACCGCGGTTTGTGATATATTCACTAAGGACGGTTCCCCCGGTGTCAGCGGGAGAAGCGGCCAACTCTACAAGTTTATAGCTTGAAATTGTCGCTTCTTGCTGGGATTAGGGGGCGACTATTTCTTTAGGTTTATGCCTAACGTAACAGCCGCTATTACAAGCATCAGTAACGCAATGGTTTCGGTTATGCTCATCGGCGTTCACTCCTTTGGTATGTACCTTGCGGAGTTGTCCGCCGCCGTCCTTAGCTTATTTACAAAATAGCACAAGCAATATATACGTGTCAAGGAAAAAGGCTCGGGGTTATCAGCTATGCTATCGGCAAGATTTAATTGCCGATAGCATAGCTTTTATTTGATTTTTGCCGATAAGGGTCAGAGCAGGCGCTGTTGAAAAACAGAAATGTCTCAAAGCCAAGTTAACAAAAAGCACCGAAAACACGCTAATCAGGCATATTCCCAGCACTTTTCTGTGCGTTTCTTCGCAATAACAGAACAAGAATCTATTTCGCTACAAACACACTATCGGCAAAATTTAAATGATTTCTTTCGCGTTTTTAAATCGAATTTTGCCGATAGGGGTCAAGGCAAAGCGCCCTCGGTTGAGGGCGCTTTGCCGCAGCTCTATATTTTCAGCCCTCTTGGGCTTTGATTTTTTCTTTCCAGCACTTGTGGCACATGGCGACATAGCTGTCGTTGCCGCCGAGGAGGACTTGACTGCCCTGCGTGACGATATGCCCCGCGCCGTCAATACGCGCGTTGACCGTGGCCTTGCGGCCGCAGGCGCAGACGGTTTTAATCTCGGTGAGAGAGTCGGCCAGCTCCATAAGGCGCTGAGCGCCGGGGAAAAAGTGCGTCAAGAAATCCGTGCGCAGGCCGAAGCACAGCACGGGGAGATTCTCTTCGTCCACGAGGAAGCGGAGCTGGTCAATCTGCTCGGGCGTGAAAAACTGCGCCTCGTCCGCGATTATGACATCATGCCGCCCGACAAGGCGGTATTCCTCGGCAATGTTCTGCTCGGGCGTGATTACCTGCGCGCGGCATTCAAGCCCGATGCGGCTTTTGATGATATCCGCGCCGTCACGCGTGTCGGTACTGGGCTTGATGAGCCACACGCTCATGCCCAGCTCTTCATAGTTAAACTTCGTAATAAGCGCCTGAGCGGACTTGGAAGAGCCCATTGCGCCGTATTTGAAATAAAGCTTTGCCATTGTTCTCTCTCCTCACTTCTCCAAATGCGCGCGCACGCGCTCCATAACCATCTCAAGCGCAACCTGATTATGCCCGCCCTGCGGAATGATGATATCCGCGCGGCGCTTGGACGGCTCTACAAACTGCTCGTGCATGGGCTTGACGGTGGTGAGATACTGATCTATAACGCTCTCCAAGCTTCTGCCCCTGTCGCGCACATCGCGCGTAATGCGGCGGAGAATGCGCACATCCGCGTCCGTGTCGACATAAATCTTAATATCCATTTGGTCGCACAGCTCCGGGCTTTGGAAGATGAGTATGCCCTCGACAATGATGACGCGCGCGGGGCGGACGGTTATGGTTTTGTCGGTGCGGTCATGCACGGAGTAATCGTACACGGGGCATTGCACCTCGTGCCCGGCCTTGAGCTGACGCAAGGCTTCAACGAGCATATCCGTGTCAAACGCGTCCGGGTGATCGTAATTGAGCTTGGCGCGCTTTTCGTAGGGCATATCATGGTGCGCCTTATAATAGTTATCGTGGTTTATCACGGACACATCGCCCGCGAAGCGCTGCATTAATCTTTTGGTGATAGTGGTTTTGCCGCTGCCGGTGCCTCCTGCGATACCGACAATCATAATGTCGCTCATAGCCTGTGCGCCTCCCGTATATTTTTCTTTTGGGGTTTTACATGGTTTATACTACTATAACACATATCACGCGCGGTTTCAATTTGACTTTTTCGTTTTTTACTATATAATGATAGTTATATGAAAAGAAAAATTTTACGGAGGTAATTTTTTATGTCTATCCCCACTCCTCACATAAACGCAAAGCTCGGTGAAATCGCGAAAACCGTGCTGATGCCGGGTGACCCGCTGCGCGCGAAGTTCATCGCGGAAACCTTTTTGGAAAACCCAGTTCTTGTCAACAATGTGCGCGGCGTGCAGGGGCACACCGGGCTTTGGAAGGGCGTTCCCGTGACGGTTATGGCCTCGGGCATGGGTATGCCCGCAATCGGCATTTACTCTTGGGAGCTTTTCAGCGAGTACGGCGTGGAAAACATCATCCGCATAGGCTCGGCAGGAGCGTTGCAGGACGATTTGAAGCTTATGGACATCGTGGCCGGGCAGGGCGCTTGTACCAACTCCGCATATGTAGATAACCTCGGCATTAAGGGCACTTTCGCCCCCATTGCGGACTTTACGCTGCTCTCCGCTGCGGTTGAAAGCGCTCGCGAGCACGGCGTAGAGCTTAAAGTGGGCAACATCCTCTCCTCGGATAACTTTTACTCCCCCGCCGACATCGACGCAAACGCAAAATGGCGCGACATGGGCGTTTTGGCCGTTGAAATGGAAGCGGCGGCGCTGTACGCAAACGCGGCCTATCTCAAAAAACGCGCGCTGTGCATCTGCACGATTTCCGACCACATCTACCGCAGCGAGTATCTTTCCGCCGAGGAAAGACAGACTTCATTTAAACAGATGATGGAGATCGCCCTCGACACCGCCGTAAAAATGGATAATATATAAATAATCATCAAAAAGCGTTTACATAACATAAAAACGCGCAAAAATGTGTATTTCAGGCGCACTTTTTTCTTGATTTGATAAAGCGTGTCTGTTATAATTAAAACGCATGAGGTAAACACCCCATACAGAAAAATGTAATATTTTTATTGGAGGAAAAATCATGAAGAAGATTCTCGCACTTGTCCTGGCACTGTGCATGGTCTTTGCTCTGTGCGCTTGCGGCCAGTCCGCAGCTCCCGCAGAGGAAGCTCCCGCAGCCGAAGCCGAAGCTCCCGCAGCCGAAGCTCCCGCAGCGGAAGAAGCAAGCGTCATCAAGGTCGGTATGGTTACCGACGTCGGCGGCGTTAACGACAAGTCCTTTAACCAGACCTCTTGGGAAGGCCTTCAGGCCCTCGCAGCCGAGGACAGCTCTTTCCAGGTCAACTACCTCGAAAGCAAGACCGACGCTGACTACCAGACCAACATCAACACCTTCATCGACGACGGCTACGACCTCATCATCTGCGTGGGCTATATGCTCGCCGATGCCACCAAGGAAGCTGCCGAAGCTAACCCCGATCAGCTCTTTGCCATCATTGATGACTCCAGCATCGACCTGCCCAACGTTGCTTGCCTGATGTTCGCTCAGGAGCAGGCTTCTTACCTTGTCGGCCTCGTTGCCGGTTCCGTGACCGAGAGCAAGACTGTCGGCTACGTGCAGGGCATGGTTTCCGATTCCATGAACCTCTTCGGCATCGGCTACATCTCCGGTGTTCTTGAGGTTTGCCCGGATGCAACCGTTCTCCAGTACAACGCCAACAACTTCGGCGATGTCGCAGGCGGCTCCACCGCAGCTAAGGACATGATCACCAACGGCGCTGACGTTATCTATCATGCAGCCGGCGGTACCGGTATCGGTGTTATCAACACCTGCGCTGAGGAAGGCGTTTGGGCCATCGGCGTTGACACCGACCAATCCACCCTCGCTCCCGACTCCGTCATCACCTCCGCTATGAAGCGCGTTGACGTTGCTTCTCAGGATATCTCCAAGGCCGTTAAGGACGGCAACTTCACCGCCGGTGTTCATATGTATGACCTCTCCAACGGCGGCGTTGACCTCGCCCCGACCCGCGATCATATCCCCGCTGAGGTTCTCGAGACCGTTGAGGCTGCCAAGGCTGCCATCATCGCCGGTGAGAAGACCGTTCCCACCACTCTCGAAGAGTGCCCCACCTTTACTCTCGCCGAGTAATTACGGGCTGAAAGCGGATTTGATATAATCCGAAAAGCTTAGATTTCGATTCTCCGCCGCAAATGCGGCGGAGAATTTTTTATCTTCGCATGATTTTTCGTTTTTCCGCGCTTACCTTATGACGAATTTCGGCGTTTTTATGCAATTTCCTGTGGAAAAGCGCGAAAGCATATGTTATAATGAGTAAACTGAATATTACTATATCACCCTATCCCGCGCGCTTTTCACGGCTACGCGGAAAACTATACGACACGGAGGAAAACCCCATGGTAGACTTTTATCAAATCAGAAGCCCGCTGACCCAAATCAGCGACGGTCACATCAACAGCTATCTCAAGGCTGTTTCCGAGGCACTGGGCGAGGAGCTTGAAAGAGTTTCTCTTGAACAGTACCTTGCGGACGATTTTGCCCTTTTGTACGTTGCCTCCGGCGGCAGCGAGGGCTTTTTCCTTGAGGTGTTTGAGCAGCTTAAATCCCGCCCGTGCTACATCCTCACCAGCGGCGAGAGCAATTCCCTTGCCGCGTCCATGGAGATTTTGAGCTTCCTGCGCAAGCACGGCGGCCACGGCGAAATCCTGCACGGCGACATTGAGGAGATAGCCCGCAAAATCCGCGCGCTGAAAGCCGCGCACGAGGCAAAGGCCGCGCTGAAGGGCAAAAACCTCGGTCTCATCGGCGCTCCGTCCGATTGGCTCGTTGCCAGCAACTACTCCCCCGATGCCATGATGCAAAAGCTCGGCATGGGCTTTGTGTCCATTCCCATGGCGGAGCTGCAAAACGAAATCGCCAAGAGAGAGTACGAAGCTAACAAGCACACCGAGCTTTTCCTTGCGCAGGATTACGATAAAGAAGAAATCGAAAAAGCGCTGTACGTATACGGTGCTATCAAGCGCCTTTGCGACAAGTACTCCCTTTGCGGGGTTTCCGTGCGCTGCTTCGACCTTTTGGATACGGTGCACACCACCGGCTGCCTTGCCCTCGCCATACTCAACGCGGACGGCATATACGGCGGCTGCGAGGGCGATGTTCCGGCGCTTTTATCCATGGCAGTGCTGGGCGCTGTGACGGGCGAGCCGATGTTCCTTTGCAATCCCAACCGCTTCTACACCGACAAGGGCTACGGCGTGTTCGCGCACTGCACCATTCCCGTAACCATGCTCAAGGACTTCTGCTTTAACACTCACTTTGAATCCGGCATAGGCGTGGCCGTACAGGGCACCTTTGCCAACGGCGACTGCACCGTGTTCAAATGCGAGGGCGACCTTTCCCGCTACTTCGTCAAGGAAGGGCGCGTTGAGGCCTCTCCCTACAGCGAGGTGCTCTGCCGCACGCAGGTAAGAGTATATCTCGACGATTTCTCCTACTTCCTCACCGAGCCTATCAACAACCACCATATCATCTGCCTTGGCAAGCACGCAGACGCAGTTAACGCGTTTTTCAAGCTTATTTGAGCTTAATATATAAAAACGAAACTAGGGGGCGGTCAATTTGTCTAAAGAACACGTGGACATGAGCGTACCCGTCATAGAAATGCGCAACATCGTGAAGAAATTCGGCGATTTCGTTGCCAATGACGGAATAAACCTCACTGTTCACAAGGGCGAAATCCACGCAATACTCGGCGAAAACGGCGCGGGCAAATCCACGCTGATGAATCAGCTCTACGGTATGTTTAAACCCACCTCCGGCGACATTATCGTGAACGGGAAGAAGATAGAAATGAACACTCCCCGTGACGCGATTGATGCCGGGATAGGCATGGTGCATCAGCACTTCATGCTTGTGCAGCCGTTCACCGTCACGGAGAACATCGTCCTCGGCACTGAGCCAAGGAAGGGCATTGCCGTGGATATGGAAAAGGCGCGGCGCAACGTTGTGGAAATATCCGAGCGCTACGGGCTTTCCATTGACCCGGATGCAAAGATTGAGGATATCTCCGTCGGTATGCAGCAGCGCGTGGAAATTCTCAAAGCGCTCTACCGCGGGGCGGACATACTCATCCTCGATGAGCCTACTTCCTCTCTCACGCCGCAGGAAATCGTGGAGCTTATCGGCATAATGCATAACCTCACGAAAGACGGCAAGAGCATCATCCTCATCACCCACAAGCTTAAAGAGATTAAGGAATCGGCGGACTACTGCACGATTATCCGCCTCGGCAAGTACATAGACACCGTGGATGTTGACACTGTCAGCGAAAGCGAGCTTGCCAGCATGATGGTCGGGCGCAATGTCACCTTTAATGTGGACAAGCCCGAAAAAGAGCCGGGCGAAGTGGTGCTGGATGTACACGATTTGCACTGCCTTGACTATCGCGGCGTGGAAATCCTCAAGGGCATTGACCTTCAGGTGCGCGCGGGCGAAATCGTCGGCATAGCGGGCATTGACGGCAACGGCCAAACCGAGCTTGTGGAGGTTCTCACCGGGCTTCGCAAGGGTACTTCCGGGCAGGTGCTCGTAAACGGGACTGACATTTTCAACAAGCCCCCCCGCTTCGGCTTTGACCACGGCGTATCCAGCATTCCCGCCGACAGACATAAGCACGGGCTTGTGCTCGATTTCTCCGTAGAAGATGACCTCATCCTGCAAAACCACAGCGACAAGCCCTTCTCCGTGCGCGGCATACTCAAGCGCAAGCCCATATACTCTCACGCCACCGAGTCGATAGAGGCGTATGACATTCGCCCCCGTCAGAGCGAGAAGCGCCCGGCGGGCACGCTCTCCGGCGGCAACCAGCAAAAGGTTATCATCGCGCGCGAGGTGCAAAACGATAAAGATTTGCTTATCGCCGTCAACCCCACACGCGGGCTTGATGTGGGCGCGATAGAATACGTGCATGAGCACATTGTGGCTCAGCGCAACAAGGGCAAGGCCGTGCTTTTGGTCTCGTTCGAGCTTGACGAGATTATGAGCCTTTCCGATAAGATAGATGTTATCTTCGGCGGCAAGATAGTAAGCTCCATTAAGGGCAGCGAGGCCGACGAAAACGAGCTCGGACTGATGATGGCAGGAGGTAAGCACAATGGATAAAAGCAAGAATATCTTCACCGTTATTTCCGAGAACAAGGTCGTTCACACCATTCTCTCCATTATCCTCGCATTCGGCGTGGGCGCTATCTTCCTTGCGGTAATGGGCTTGGACGTGGGCGAGGCCTACGGGCGGCTTTTGTCAAGCGTGACGGGCATAAAGGGCTTTTCGTACGTGGTGGTGTACTCCATTCCGTACATCATGACGGGCCTTTCCGTTGCGTTCTCATTCAAAACCGGCGTTTTCAACATCGGCGCTGAGGGTCAGTTCGTTGTGGGGTCTATGGCGGCGGCAGTTGTCGGCATACTCTTCTCCGAGCTTCCCAAGGGCGTGCTTATCCCGATGTGCTTTCTCGCGGCCATGCTCGCGGGCATGATATGGGGGCTTATCGTGGCTCTGCTGAAAACCAAGTGGGGCATAAACGAAGTGCTTTCCATGATAATGTTTAACTGGATCGCCTTTTATCTTTCAAACTACATTGCGGGCATTCCCGCGATACACTCCGACGGTACGGCAGAGGCCACGAAGAACATCTCAGCCAACGCCAGCACCCTTTTATCCAAGGACTTCATCAAGGAAGTCGGCCTTTGCCCGACGGCAAACTGGGGCATACTCGTTGTAATCGTGTTCACCGTGGCCGTATGGCTGATAATCGACAAAACCACGCTCGGCTATCGCCTGAAAGCCGTCGGCAGCAACAGATTTTCCGCCGAGTACGCCGGTATAAACGTGAACGCTTCCATTCTCACCGCAATCGGCATTTCCGGCGCTATCGCGGGCTTGGGCGGCGCGTTGCAGCTCATGGGCATGGGCAGCAGAATCAGCATTTTCTCCAGCCAAGAGGGCTTCGGCTTTGCGGGCATAGTTGTGGCGCTTATGGGTTGCTCAAATCCGTTCGGCGTGTTCGTGGCGGGGCTTTTCTACGCCGCGCTCACCTACGGCGGAAGCAAGCTCAACCTTGTCGGCGCTCCGACACAGCTTGTCAACGTCATTGTCGGCACGGTTGTGTACTTCATCGCAATCTCCGTGATATTCACATACATCAAGGGCTTGCAGAAAAAGCCGCGTAAAGCAAAGCAAAACGACAAGGAGGCGGAGAACGTATGAATTCTTTTATAAATGAGTTTGGCATAATCCTTTATGCAACCCTCGTGTACGCCACGCCTCTGCTGTACGCCGCGCTCGGCTCGTGCTTTTCCGAGGTTTCGGGCGTTGTCAACATCGGCATTGAGGGCATGATGACGGTCGGCGCGTTCACGGGCACGGTCGTGGCCTACTTCACGGGCAACCCCTGGATAGGCTTCATCTGCGGCGGCCTTGCGGGTATGCTGTTCGGCGTGCTGCACGCCGTGGCAACCGTCAACCTCGGCGCGGATCAGACCATTGCCGGCACGGCCATAAACCTGCTCGGCCCCGGCATTGTTATCATGATAGCGCGTGTCCTCTTCAACTCCACCGACACCATTCCCCTTTCCCCGGATCAGAAGATTCCCTCGCTTTTCAAGGGCATTTTCGACACCGGCACGGTGTTCGGCAGATTCATGGATAACGTTTTTGCAAACTACGCTTCGACTTACATCGTATTCCTCGTTGTGGCAATCGTGTGGTTTGTGTTCTACAAAACGCGCTTCGGCTTGCGTCTGCGCGCTTGCGGCGAACACCCGCAGGCTTGCGAAACGCTGGGCATAAACGTGATGGGCGTGCGCTTTTTGTGCGTTTGCATTTCGGGCTTCCTCGCGGGGCTCGGCGGCGCTTGCGTAACCATGACGACTTCCAACCAGTTCCGCCCCATCTCCATTGTCGGCCAAGGCTTCATCGCGATTGCGGCGGTTATCTTCGGCAAGTTCCGTCCTCAGGGCGCGCTTTGGGGCTGCCTGCTGTTCGGGTTCTGCTCAGGCTTGAAGGTTGTTCTGGGCGGCTCTTCGGGCGTGAGCGTGCACCTTATATCCATGATTCCGTATGTCGTTACGGTTATCGTGCTTGTCCTCTTTGTCGGCAAATCCCGCGTTCCCGCCGCAAACGGCAAGCCCTATATCAAGTCTAAATAATCGCATTAACCCTAATTAAATAACACTGCGCAAAAAGCCCGTCAGCTTTCGGGCTTTTTGCCTGTAAAGCAAAATTTCAAGGAGAATTTTATAAATGAGCATGAACAAGTATCTCGACATATCCCCGGAAGTGAAAAAGGCGCTGGACGAGGGCAAGCCCGTTGTCGCTCTGGAAAGCACGATTATTTCCCACGGTATGCCGTACCCGAAAAACGTTGAAACCGCGCTCTTGGTTGAACAGACTATCCGCGAAAACGGCGCTGTTCCCGCAACTATCGCCGTTATCGGCGGCCGCCTGAAGGCGGGCTTGAGCCGCGATGAAATAGAGCATCTGGGCAAGGCCGGGCGCGATGTCGCCAAGGCCAGCCGCCGTGACCTGCCCGCGCTCGTTGCGCGCAAGGCAGACGGCGCGACCACCGTCACCACCACCATGATTATCGCCCATATGGCGGGCATCAAGATCTTCGCCACGGGCGGCATCGGCGGCGTACATCGCGGCGCTGAAACCACCATGGATATCTCCGCCGACCTTGAAGAGCTGGCGCAAACGCCGGTCATGGTTGTGTGCGCAGGCGCTAAGAGCATTCTTGACCTCGGCCTGACGCTTGAATACCTCGAAACGCACGGCGTGCCCGTCATCGGCTACGGCACGGAAGAGCTGCCCGCGTTCTACACGCGCCACAGCGGCT
>CAYRPD010000058.1:0-9869 GCA_964426095.1 uncultured Oscillospiraceae bacterium
TCGAATTTGTACGAGCCGAGGGAAATAGAATAGAACGAGGTGAGAAAATGCTGAATAGTGCAATGCTGCTTTTGATGAACGGGCTGCTGCTCATGCTTCGCATATCGCCCGGCGATTCGTTCCCCAAGCCACTGAGCGCGGAAGAGGAGCAAAAATACCTCGCTCTTTGGGCGCAAGAGGGTGACTACAGCGCGCGAAATATCCTCGTCGAGCACAATTTGCGCCTTGTCGCGCACATCATGAAGAAATACTACACCCAAACCGATGATCCGGACGATTTGATATCTATCGGCACGGTCGGGCTGATAAAGGGGATTAACACCTATCGCGCGGATAAGGGCGTGCGCCTTGCCACGTACGCAAGCCGCTGCATAGAAAACGAAATCCTCATGCACTTTCGCTCGCGGCGCAAGACGGCGGGGGATGTGAGCCTATCTGACGCGCTGGAGGTTGACGGGGACGGCGCGGGGTTGTCGGTTATTGACATTGTCGCCGCCGAGGAAGATATGGCCGAGAAGGTCGGGCGAGAGGAGCTTTGCCGCACCGTGCGCGAGAGCATAGCGCGCACGCTCACAGAGCGCGAGGGTATGATAATCTCCCTGCGCTACGGACTGGACGGCACCAAGCCCAAAACCCAGCGGGAAACGGCGGAAATGTGCGGTATAAGCCGCTCGTATGTCTCGCGCATTGAAAAGCGCGCGCTGGAAAAGCTGCGCGCCGCCCTCGGCGAAGAGGCTAAACCGGACTGAATCAGTAAACATAATATAAATTACATAACGCAAATTCGCCCGCCGATGGTGAATAGAATCCGAAAATCGTCCCAAAATTGCGCCGAAATGGCGGCACGGTGGGGAATTATACAGCTTGGGGTTGAAAATGCCGTGCTTCTATGGTATAATATCCGCGATTTTTTGAAAAACACACAGAAAGGCGGGTGCATACATAGATGAAGAAAAAAACACTTTGGATTCTTACAATGGCGTTTTTGTGCCTTGTTTTATATACTATCGTCATTTCACGCATGAATCGGCAGACAAATGTTATCTTCGGCGGCGTGGACGGGGCTTATGTCAGCTCTGACAGCGTCACCTTTGTTGACCCGAACGCGGTGGAAGAAACGCCCGAGCCCACCGAGGACATTTGGCCGGATATCGACATAGATCAAGACATATATTCTGTTGTTAACGAGGATAATCTCCTTTCCTCGGCATATGAAGTGGACGTGACGAGGATAGAAATAACGAAGTATATGTACTTCCGCACAGACCATGTTGACGATCTCAACGCCATGCTTGACGCGATGATAGACGCGGGCTTTTCGCCGTTCATATGGGGCGCTTACCGCACGTATTCTTATCAAAGCCAGCTGTTCAACACCAAGGCCAGCCAAATCGCCTACGAAATGGCGGGCGGCAAGGATGTAAACTTTGACGACCCCTCCGGCATATACCAAGAGGCGGTTGAAGAGGCAAAGAAGATAACCATGCTCCCCGGCGCGAGCGAGCATCAGCTCGGCCTTGCCGTGGATATCCTCGATAAATCCCGCACGAAAGTCGTGTATGACGAAATGGATCAGGACTTCTTTGCGTGGCTTGATGAGCATTGCGCCGATTACGGCTTTATCAAGCGCTATCCCACGCGCAAGCTGCTCCTCACCGGCTGGGATGAACCGTGGCATTACCGCTATGTCGGCAAGGAAGCCGCGAAATTCATCATGGAGCAGGGCATTTGCCTTGAGGAATTTGTCGCGCACTATAAGCCCGGCTTTACCTATTGATTTTTCGCAAAATTTTCTTCGCTTTTTTGCAAAAAACACTTGCAATAAGCGCCTGACAGTGGTATTATTTATTTGTTAGGATTAGTTATTTTACAGAGTGGGTTGCGACCCACTCTTTTTTGCGAGACTTTTCCCGCACGTACCGCCCCACTTGGCGGCGGAGTGCGAAAACAACGAAAGGGCGTAATAAATGAGCAAGATAACGGAAAAAGTTACGGTTCTGGCGAAGCCTATCGTAGAGGAAGCCGGTTGCACGCTGTGGGACGTGGAGTATCTGCGCGAGGCGGGAAGCTGGTATCTTCGTATTTATATTGATAAGCCGGGCGGCGTGTCCATTGACGATTGCGAGCGCATAAGCCGCGCGCTTGACCCCGTTTTGGACGAGGAAGACCCGATTCCCGACAGCTATGTTTTTGAAGTCGGCTCTGCCGGTGCCGAGCGCGAGCTGAAGCGCCCGGGTGACTTTGAGATGTTCGCCGGGAGCGAGGTTGAAGTGCGGCTTTACCAGCCGCTCAACGGCGCTAAAAGCTATGTCGGCATTCTTCAAAGCCGCGCCGAGGACGGTACGGTTACGATTTTGTCCGGCAAGAACGAGCTTTCATTCACTGCCGCGCAAACGGCGCAGGTCAAGCTTCACGTATCTATTTAACTATATAAATATACAATTGCGAACGTATAATAATTTCGGAATGGAGAAAATGAAATGAACGCAGAGTTTTTTGAAGCTATTGAGGATATCGAGAAAGAAAAGGGTATCCCCAGAGGATATATGTACGACAAGATAAAGCAGGCCATGCTAGCCGCTTTCCGCCGCGACAATCCCGAATGCGAGGACAATGTCGAGGTCATCTTGGACGAGGACAATAAGCGCGTTGAAATGAACGTGATTAAGACCGTTGTGGAAGAGGTTGAGGACGCTTCCCACGAGATAGTTTTGGAAGCTGCGAAGAAGATAAGCCGCCGCGCCAAGGTGGGCGATGTGCTGCCCGTGCCGGTGGAAACGCGCAAGTTCGGCCGCATTGCCGCCCAGTCTGCAAAGCAGGTCATCATCCAGGGTATCCGCGAGGCCGAGCGCGGCATAATCTACGAGGAGTTTACCTCTAAGGAGCATGAAATCCTCACGGGTATCGTCTCCCATATCGAGCCGAGAAACGGCGCTGTTTCTATCCGCATTGCCTCTAACAGCGAGTTTACCGAAGCCATGCTCTCCGCAAACGAGCGCATCAAAAACGAAGTGCTCACCGAGGGTGACCGCATAAAGGTTTACGTTGTCGAGGTCAGAAACTCCACGCGCGGCCCACAGGTGCTCATCAGCCGCACTCACCCCGGCCTTGTCAAGCGCCTTTTCGAGCTTGAAGTGCCCGAAATCTATGACGGCACGGTGGAGATAAAGTCCATCGCGCGCGAAGCCGGCAGCCGCACCAAGATGGCCGTTTGGTCCGATGACCCCGAAATAGATCCCATCGGCTCGTGTGTCGGCCCCAAGGGCGGCCGTGTTGCCGGTATCGTCAACGAGCTTAACGGCGAGAAGATAGACATCATCAAGTACAGCGAGCGCCCGGAAGAGTATATCGCCGCCGCGCTTTCCCCGTCCGAGGTTGTCAGCGTAACCATGCTCGAGGACGGCAAGAGCTGTCGCGTAATCGTTCCCGATGCGCAGCTTTCCCTTGCTATCGGCAAGGAAGGGCAGAACGCCCGCCTCGCCGCCAAGCTCACCGGCTATAAGATAGACATCAAGCCCGAATCCGAGGCGTAATTTCCACATTCTCTTGAGAGGAGGCGGCAGCCTTGCAAAAGAAAATACCTATGCGGCAGTGCTTGGGTTGCCGCGAAATGAAGCCCAAGCGGGAGCTTATTCGCGCGGTGCGTTCGCCCGAGGGCGAAATAAGCCTTGACTTCAAGGGCAAAGCCCCCGGAAGAGGTGCGTACATCTGCCCCGATGCGCAGTGCCTTAAAAAAGCGATAAAGGCGCGCGCACTGGAAAGGGCGTTTTCCGCGCCCGTCCCGCCGGAGGTCTACGAAAAGCTTACAGCGCAAATGGAGGAAGAGGCATGAGCGAGAGATTATTGAATATGCTCGGTCTCATGCGCCGGGCAAACGCCGTGGCTATAGGCGAAACCAACACGGGCGGCGCGTGCCGCGCGGGCAAGGCAAAGCTTTTGCTGCTGGCCAATGATGCTTCCGATAACGCGCTCAGCCGCGCCGAGGGCTTTACGCGCGGGCGCAATGTGACTACGCTCCGCCTGCCCTTTACGAAAGCGGAGATTTCCGCCCATGTCGGCGTGAACGGCTGCTCAATGGCGGCCGTGACGGATATCGGCTTTGCAAACGCGTTTACAAAGGCGCTGGTGCAAGAATACGGCGAGGAGTACGCGCCGTTTGCCGAGGAGCTTGCAGGGCGCTGTGAAAAGGCCGAGCGCAGACGGCGCGAGGCTGAGGCGCATAAAAGGAATAAGAGGAACGGAAAAAGGAGGACTGACGTATGAGCATGATAAAGTACAGAGTGCATGAGGTGGCAAAGGATTTCAACGTGGCGACAAAGGTGATTACCCAAATCCTCACGGACTATGCCACTACACCCAAAAACCATATGCAGGTGCTTGAAACGAGCGAGCTTGACGTTATCTTCGCATATATGACGCAGAACAACCAGGCCGCAAGCCTAGAAGAGATATTCACGGTCAAGCAGCCGCCCAAAGAGGCCGCAAAGCCCGCCAAAGCTCCCGAAAAGAAGCCGGGAGAGGGCGACAAGGCTAAGACGCAGAGCGCCCCCGCCGCCGCAAACGCGGCAAAGAGCGCGCCGACTGCCCCCGCCGCAAACGCGGCTGCCGCACCCAAGGCCGCAAAGCCCGACAAGCCCCATACCCCGCGCCAGGTCGCGGAAAAGCGCGTGGTGGATACCCGCGGCGGCGCTGCCGTTAACATTGAAAAGTACAACGAAAAATTTGAGGATATGGCCGGCATGAAAGCCAAGGACAGCACTCTTCGCCGCGGCAACAAGGAGAAGATACAGAGCAAGTCCAAGCAGCGCCAGAATCCCCAGCTCGCCTCGGCCAAGCGCCGCCAGGAAGAGCGCGACAAGATGAATAAGCTCCAGCTTGAGATCGCCAAGAAGCAGCAGCTCAAGGTGCAGATCCCCGATGAAATCAGCGTGGGCGAGCTTGCCTCCCGCATGAAGAAAACCGCCGCCGAGGTTATAAAGCAGCTTTTCAAGCTCGGTGTGTTCGCTTCCGTTTCCGAGATTATCGACTATGACACCGCCGCTCTTGTCGCAATGGAGCTTGGCTGCAAGGTCGAAAAAGAGGTTATAGTAACCGTTGAAGAACGCCTTATAGACGATCACGAGGATAAGCCCGAAGACCTTGTTTCCCGCGCGCCGGTCGTTGTCGTCATGGGTCACGTTGACCACGGCAAAACCTCGCTTTTGGACTATATCCGCCATGCAAACGTTGTCTCCGGCGAGGCCGGCGGCATAACGCAGCATATCGGCGCTTACACCGTTGAAATAAACGGCAGCCCCATCACGTTCCTTGACACTCCGGGACACGAGGCGTTCACCTCTATGCGCGCTCGCGGCGCAATGGTTACGGATATTGCGATTCTCGTTGTGGCGGCGGATGACGGCATCATGCCGCAGACCATTGAAAGCATTAACCATGCCAAGGCCGCGAACATCCCCGTTGTGGTTGCGATAAACAAGATGGACGCTGTGGGCGCAAACCCCGAGCGCATTAAGCAGCAGCTTACCGAGTATGAACTTGTGAGCGAAGAGTGGGGCGGCGACACGATTATTTGCCCCATTTCCGCCAAAACCGGCATGGGCATTGATAATCTCCTTGAAAACCTCGCCGTTTTGGCCGAGGTACAGGAGCTTAAGGCCAACCCCAACCGCGCCGCAAAGGGTACGGTTATCGAAGCGCGGCTTGATAAGGGTCGCGGGCCTATTATGACGGTGCTTGTGCAAAACGGCACCTTGCATCTCGGCGATATCATCATTGCCGGTACGAGCGTAGGCCGTGTGCGCACGATGATAAACGATAAGGGTCAGCGCGTTACGGACGCAGGCCCCTCCACCCCTGTGGAAATCTCCGGCCTTTCGGAAGTGCCCAGCGCGGGCGATATCTTCAACGCCGTTGCCGATGAGCGCATGGCGCGCGAGCTTGCCGAGGAGCGCCGTGTGCAGCAGATGAACTCCGCTTTCGGCGGCGCGAAGAAGGTCAGCTTGGAAGACCTCTTCAGCCAGATCCAGGCGGGCGAGATGAAAACGCTCAACATCATTGTCAAGGCCGACGTTCAAGGCTCTGCCGAGGCGGTCAAGGCCTCGCTTGAGAAGATATCCAACGAAGAAGTGCGCGTGAAGGTCATTCACAGTGCAGTCGGCGCAATAAACGAGTCCGATGTTATGCTTGCGGCTACTTCCGGCGCTATCATAGTCGGCTTCAACGTCCGCCCGGACAATGCCGCGCGCGACAGCGCCGCGAGAAGCCGCGTGGATATGCGTATGTACCGCGTCATCTATGACTGCATTAACGAGATTGAAGCGGCCATGAAGGGTATGCTTGCCCCGAAGTTCAAAGAGGTCGTTATCGGCCACGCCGAGGTTCGCGAAACCTACAAGGTTTCCAAGGTCGGCACAGTCTGCGGCTGCTACTGCACGGACGGCAAGATTCAGCGCGGCTGCCAGGTGCGCGTGCTGCGTGATAATATCGTCATCCACGAGGGCGAGTTGGCTTCGCTCCGCCGCTTTAAGGACGATGTCAAGGAAGTCGCTTCCGGCTACGAATGCGGTATGCAGGTTGAGAAGTTCAACGACATTAAGGTCGGCGATGTTATAGAATGCTTCGTTATGGAGCAAATTAATCAGTAATTGTGATACAGGGGCGCGCCGCGCTGTCTCGTGCAGACGCGGCACACCCTTGTTCGGTTTGAGGTAGAATTTATGGCATCTAATAAGCTTGCAAGAACAAACGATGATATTCAGTTCACCATGTCCAAGCTCCTGCGCGAGGTAAAAGACCCGCGCGTCCAGCAGGGCATGATAAGCGTGACGCGCGTGGAGACCACGGGCGATTTGCGCTACTCTAAGATTTGGCTTTCTGTCATGGGAATGCAGGATGAAAAGGAATTTCGGCGCGGGCTGAAGTCGGCTTCCGGCTGGCTGCGGCGGGAGCTTGGCAACGCCATGAAGCTTCGCTACACGCCGGAGCTTGTTTTCGAGGTCGATCACAGCATAGAGTACGGCGCACATATAAACGAGGTTATAAGCTCGCTGGATATTAGTGAGGACAGCGCCGACACGGCAGACGATGAATAAAGGTGATACTATGACTTTTAAAGATTGCGCGGAGCTTTTGAAGAAAAACGATAATTTTCTTCTCCTCACGCACAAAAACCCGGACGGGGACACTGTCGGCTCTGCCGCGGCGCTGTGCCTTGCGCTTCGCCGCGTGGGCAAAACGGCCTATGTTATGCCGAACCCCGGCCTATCGGATAAGCTCGGTGAGTACGTTTCTCCGCTTTTTGCCCCCGCTGAATTTACGCCGGGGTTTATAATCGCGGTGGATATTGCCGCTGAGGGGCTTTTAACGCCGGGCTTTGAGGGCGCGGTGCAGCTGTGCATTGACCACCATCCCTCTAACTCCCGCTACGCCGAGGCGCTTTTGCTCTGCGATGACCGTTCTTCCTGCGGCGAAATCGTCTTGGAGCTTATCAAGGCGCTTCGCGGCAGCATAACCCGCCGGGAAGCCACGCTCCTTTATATGGCGCTCTCTACGGACAACGGCTGCTTTAAATATGCCAACACCAACGCCGCCTCTTTCCGCGCGGCGGCGGAGCTTTTGCGCTTGGGCGCTGACAATGCGGATATCAATATGCGCTTTTTCCGAAAGGCATCCCCCGCGAGGTTAAAGCTTGAGGGGCTTTTGTACTCCACGCTTTCTTATTATCGTGACGGGCAAATCGCTGTTGCGATGCTTACGCGCGATATGCTCGCGTCCAGCGGCGTGTGCGAGGATGATTTGGACGATATTGCGTCCCTTGCCGGGCGCGCCGAGGGCTGTGAGCTGAGCGTTACCATACGCGAGGAAGAAAACGCAACCTGCCGCATTTCCCTGCGCTCAACGGATAAGGTCAATTCCAGCGATATCTGCGCCGTGTTCGGCGGCGGCGGCCACGCCCTTGCCGCTGGTTGCACCATATCCGGCAGCCCCGAGCACGCAAGGGATATGCTCTTGGAAGTTATAAACGAGGTTTGGAAATGAACGGCATTCTCCTTGTCGATAAGCCCACCGACTGGACGAGCAGTGATGTCGTTGTCAAGCTCAAGGGTGTGCTGCACGAGCGGCGCATAGGCCATGCCGGGACGCTCGACCCCATGGCGACAGGGCTTTTGACCGTGTTTGTCGGCCGGGCTACCCGCGCCGTGGAGTTTGCCGAAGCGCACGATAAGCGCTATACAGCGCATTTGCGCCTCGGTGTGGAGACCGACACTCAGGATATCACCGGCACGGTTTTGCGCCAAATGCCCGCGCCGGACATAAAAAACGCCGAGCTTGACGCGGTTTTGTCGCGCTTTCTCGGCGAGCAGGAGCAGATACCGCCCATGTACTCGGCTATCAAGGTCAAGGGTCAAAAGCTTTATGACATTGCCCGCGCCGGCGGCACGGTGGAGCGTCAGCCGAGGAAGATTCGCGTTGATTCTCTTGCTGTCACCGGACGTGATAACGGCGATTATGTGCTGGATATCGCCTGCTCCAAGGGTACGTATGTGCGCACGCTTTGCCATGATATCGGCGCGGCGCTTGGCTGCGGCGGGTGCATGAGCGCCCTGCGGCGCACGCGCGCGGGGGAGTTTGACATTGCCTCGGCGCATACGCTTGATGAGATTATTTCCGCCGCCGCGAGGGGAGAAGCGGAAAAGCTCCTTTTGCCCGTGGACGTGCTCTTTGCCGATAAGCCCGCGTGGCGCGCAAACGACTTTGCCGTAAAGAAGATTAAGTGCGGCAACGCCGTAAAGGCGGCGGGGCTCGCGGCGGGGGAGTACCGCGTGTATTCCGAGAGCGGCGAGTTTTTGATGCTGGGCCGCGCCGAAAACGGTATGATGAAAACCGTGAAAAGTTTTTTTGAGGTAAACTGATATGGCACACACAAAAAGAGCCATTGCGCTGGGCTTCTTTGACGGCGTACACGCCGGGCACGGCGAGCTTTTGAAGATGACGCGCCGCCGCGCCGAGGAAATCGGCGCAACGCCGTCCGTTTTGAGCTTCGATGTTCACCCTGATACGCTCGTTTTTCATAAGGATGTCCCGCTTATCAACTCCGCCATTGCGCGCGAGGAGCTTATCCGCCGTTGCTACGGCATTGATAACGTTGTCTTTCTCCATTTTAACGAGTATATGATGCATATGCAGTGGGAAGCGTTCATCGCCTCGCTCATTGCAGAGCTTTCTATCTCGTGGATAGTTGTCGGGCACGATTTTTGCTTCGGCTATAAGGGCGAGGGTACTGCGCAGCGGCTTAAGGACTATTGCCAAGCGCACGGCTTGGGGTGCGATATTATCCCCGCCAAGACTATTGACGGGCGTATAGTCAGCTCCACGTATATTCGCGAGCTTATTTCCGCCGGGGATATCGAAACGGCAAACCGCTTCCTCGGCCACCCCCATACGCTTTCCGATACTGTCCGCTCCGGCTATCATCTCGGTACGAATCTCGGCGCACCCACGATTAATATGTATTTCCCGGACGGGGTGCTTGTTCCCAAGCACGGGGTGTATGCCGCCAAGGTTTTCTTAGAGGACGGCGGCAGCCATATCGCCGTGACGAATATCGGCGTTCGCCCCACTGTCACGGACTCCGACCGCGTCAGCGTGGAAAGCCACTTGCTTGACTATTCCGGCAACCTCTACGGCCGCCAAGCGCGTGTGGAGTTTTATAAGTTTCTGCGTGAGGAGATCAAATTTCCCACCTACGAAAAGCTCTCCGAGCAAATAGCGCTCGATGCCCACGCCGCGCGCGAGTATTTCGAGAATATGTAAAGAATATAAAACCCCCACGGGAGAGACGAAGATTTTCGCCTCTCCCGTGGGGGTTA
>CAYRPD010000059.1:0-7130 GCA_964426095.1 uncultured Oscillospiraceae bacterium
GGAATGCACAAGCTGCCGTCCTTTATAAAGGCAAAGGCCGTAGGATCCCATGCGCTGTAGCCGCGCGCTTCAAACGTGGCGCGCAAGCCGCCCGTGGGGAAGCTGGACGCGTCCGGCTCGCCGCAGACAAGCTCAGAGCCGGAAAAGTGCATGATAATGTTCCCGCCGCCGGCGTTTTTAATGAAACTGTCGTGCTTTTCGGCGGTTATGCCTGTCATGGGCTGAAACCAATGGGTGTAATGCGTTGCGCCGTGCTCCAGCGCCCAGGTTTTCATGCCCTCGGCTATGTCATTGGCAACCGCGAGCGACAAAGGCTTGCCTGTTTTCAAGCTGTCGCGCCAGCCTTGCATAGCCGCTGTGGGGACATAGCGCTCCATTGTATTTTCATTAAAAACCATAGAGCCGAAAAGCTCAGGTATGCTCTTAGTTTTATCAGGCATAAAAACGCCTCCTTTACTTAATATTTGCCCCCTGACGCGGCCTAATCGCGACATCAGGGGGAAATATTCATGTAATATCAGTCGGTGGTGTAGTTATCGAAATAGCCTTGGATGTAGACGATGGGCGTGCCCTTATCGCCGCTGCCGGAGGTAAGGTCGCAAAGCGAGCCGATAAGGTCGGTCAGGCGGCGGGGTGTAGTCCCCTCGGACACCATTTTGCCCACCAAGCTGCCATCTTTTTTCTTTATCTCGCCCTTGATAGCGTCGCGAAGCGCTTCACCGGAAAGGGTGCTGAAATCGTTATCGGCAAGATATTTGAGCTTAAGCTCATTGGGCGTACCCTCAAGCCCCTCGGTGTAAGCCGGGGAAACAACGGGGTCTGCAAGCTCCCAAATCTTGCCCACGGGGTCTTTAAATGCGCCGTCACCGTAAACCATTACTTCAACGTGCTTGCCCGTGAGGGAGAGCATTTTAGCCTGAATATCTTCAACGAGCTTTTGGCAGTCACGCGGGAAGAGCTTGACTTTATCCTCGGTCGCCTTATTCGTGCCGAGAAGCCCGTAGGCTTCATTGTAGCCGCTGCCGTTCACGGGGGCGGTGAGAATCTCATCAAGCCCGAAAACGCGCTCTGCCCCTGCGGCTTTCAAAATGCGCTTTGTACGCGCACGGGTATGTATGTCACAACAAAGGACATTCTTCGTATAAGAAAGAATCGCGCGAGCATCGTTTGCGAAAATAACCTCAACCTCTGCGCCGCTTTCGCGGATAACATCGGAATAATACTGCACATAGTCCATGCCGGTGAACGGGTGCTTGGGATAGCCGAACAGCTCCCGGTACTTATCAAGGGTCAGTACATCGCGATAAGGGTCAATCCCCTTTTCGTCAAGAGAATCCCAGTCGATAAGGTGATTTCCTACTTCGTCGGACGGGTAAGAGAGCATGAGGACAATTTTCTTTGCGCCCTTTGCAATGCCGCGCAGGCAGATAGCGAAACGGTTACGGCTGAGAATGGGGAAGATTACGCCGACAGTCTCGCCGCCGAGCTTTGCTTTAACATCGCTTGCAATATCGTCTACGCTTGCGTAGTTTCCCTGCGCGCGGGCAACGATTGCTTCCGTCATCGCGAGGACATCTCTGTCACGTACTTCAAGCTCGCCGTTTTTAACGGCTTGCATAACGCTCCCGGTGACGATTTCAACAAGGTCATCCCCTGCGCGGATAATGGGTGCGCGCAAACCTCTTGATACAGTGCCGACCATTCTTGCCATAATAATTTCTCCCTTCGCTGTAGTAAGTAAATAAAAAACGCAAAAGTGATTTTTTAACTCAAAAAGTATACTACAATTCATTGCCGATGTAAATAAATAATTTTGCATTTGGCATGAATTTTATTCTCAGCTAAATGCAAAGGGGCTCACTTTGTTCAATTTAAATAGAAAAAGCAGAGACAATGCAAAATATTGCCTCTGCCGTTAGTGTTTAATTATCGAACGCGGGGTTTACGGCGTATATATTCTTTCTGTTGAGCCTATCCATAGTAAGGCGCAAGCCCTCGCCGAAGCGCTGATAATGGACTATCTCGCGCTCGCGCAGGAAGCGGATAACATCGTTTACATCCGGGTCATCACTTAGGCGAAGAATGTTATCATAGGTCACTCTCGCCTTTTGCTCGGCGCTCATATCCTCATTGAGATCGGCAATCACATCGCCCGTTACGGCCATGCCCGAAGCATCCCAAGGCGAGCCGGAAGCCGCCGTGGGGTATACGCCCGCTGTGTGATCCACAAAGTACGTTTCAAACCCGGCTTTTTTAATTTCATCGGGTGTCATATTGCGCGTAAGCTGATGAACAATTGTGCCTATCATCTCTAAATGCCCCAGCTCTTCTGTGCCGATATCGGTGAGAAGTCCTTTAAGCTCCGGATACGGCATAGAATAGCGCTGGCTGAGATATCTAAGCGATGCGCCAAGCTCGCCGTGAGGGCCGCCGTACTGCGAGATAATGAATTTAGCAAGAGCGGGATTCGGATTTTTTATCTTCACGGGGTATTGAAGCTTCTTTTCATATACAAACATACGTCATCCCTGCCTTTCCTGCGAATAATCCCACGGCCACGGGTCATCAGGCCATACATAGGTCTCCGCCGTGAGCATATCGGCGTGGGTTATCGGCCCGCAAAGCTTTGTATAGCGCTCATGCGCTTCCTTTTTAAGCGCTAAAAAGGTTTGGTACATTTGAAAAGCCTCGGTGTCATCGCTGTGCGTATCAAGATACAAGGCCAGCTCATGGGCTACAAAGCAAACGGCCTGAAGCTCCGTCAACGGCGTTTGGGTGACATCGTTATTAACTATATTCATAAACGGCAAATCAAGGCCGGGAAAAAGAGTTCCACGCGAAAGAGCCTCGGCTGACTCATACGCAGGTGTTGCCGCGCGCTGAATAGGTACGTAGGCCGCCGCAAGCGGCGCATTATCCGGCAGCGCGCCGTATCTGTAGGCATTTTCAGTTTTTGCAGTCAATTAAATTCCTCCCAAGGGTATCTAACCCTCGTGGTATTATATTCACGCGCATGAAAAAGCGTTAACCGCCGAGGGGTAAACCCACGGCGGTTAAGATTAAAGCATATTTAATTAAACAATCATCGCGGCGAAATCTTCTTCCGAGATTATCTGCACGCCGAGGCTTTCCGCCTTTGTAAGCTTGCTGCCCGCGTTTTCACCGGCTAAGACATAGCTTGTCTTTTTAGAAACCGAAGAGCTTGCCTTGCCGCCGTAGCTTTCTATGATAGCCGAGGCTTCGTCACGGGTGAAATGCTCCAAGGTGCCGGTTAAAACAAAGGTTAAGCCCGCAAAGCGATTATCGCGCTTATCCTCTTTGCTCGAAAAGCTCACCCTGGCCTCGCGCAAGCGCCCGATAAGGTGCATAGACTGAGGATTATTAAACCAGTCGATAATGAATCCGGCGGTAATCTCGCCAATGTCGGGAAGCTGCGTCAGCGCATCAATATCAGCGGCAATGAGGTTATCAAGGCTTTCAAAGTGCGAAGCGAGCACCTTGGCCGCCTTTTGGCCGACTTGGCGTATACCTAGGCCGCACAAGAGCCTTGCAAGCCCTGCATCCTTGCTCTTTTCAATCGCGGCAATTAGGTTTTCGGCGGACTTTTTGCCCAGGCGGTCAAGCTCGGCAACGGACGCGACATCGAGATAATATAGATCCGCCGCGGAGTTTACAAGCCCGCTTGCAATAAGGCTTTCGCAAACGGAAATACCAAGTCCCTCAATATCCATTGCCTCGCGTGAGGCAAAATGCTCAATATTGCGCAGTCTCTGCGCGGGGCATTCGGGGCTTGTACAGCGCAGGGCAACGCCGTCCTCATCGCGCACAACGGGCGAGCCGCATTCCGGGCAAACGCTCGGCATGACAAAGGGCACAGTCCCCTCCGGGCGCTTAGCTTTATTGACGGAGAGCACTTCCGGGATAATCTCCCCCGCCTTTTGCAGCAAAACCGTGTCGCCTATGCGAAGATCAAGCCTATCTATATTATCTTGGTTATGGAGCGTTGCCGCAGAAACGGTTGTTCCTGCAAGGCGGATAGGCTCAACTATCACTTTCGGGGTCAAAACGCCCGTGCGCCCAACTTGTATGACAACATCAACAACGCGGCTTTCCTTTTTCTCCGGCGGGTACTTGAACGCCACTGCCCAGCGCGGCGCTTTGGCCGTGCTGCCGAGGGCTTCCCTTTGCGCAAGGGAGTTTATTTTTATAACTGCGCCGTCCATTTCGTAGGGCAGTTCTCCCCTATTCTCACCGAGCCATTCTATGCGCTCTACGCATTCGCCTATTGTGTCAAAGCGCTTGTAGGGAATCACGGGGAAGCCCATTTCGCGCATGGCATCGAGCGTTTCAATGTGGGTAGTATACTTATCGTCCGAGGAATACTGCATATTGAAAAACACGATATCCAGCTTGCGCGAAGCGGCTATCTTCGGGTCAAGCTGACGCATTGACCCTGCCGCCGCGTTGCGGGGATTGGCCAAAAGCGGCTCGCCGTTTTTCTCGCGTTGCTCGTTAAGCTCATTAAAAACAGCCTTTGACATATAAACTTCGCCACGGACTATGAGCCGCTCGGGTGCATTCTCAATTCTCAGCGGGAGCGAGCGCACTGTGCGCAAATTCTCGGTCACATTCTCGCCCGTCACACCGTCACCGCGTGTTGCACCGCGCACAAAAACGCCGTTTTCATATTCAAGGGACATGGATAGTCCGTCCACCTTAGGCTCAACGGAATAATCGTGGATATCCGAAAGAAGCGAATCCATTTTCTCGCCGAAAGAATACAATTCATCGTACGAAAAAACATCCGTAAGGCTTTCAAGCGGCACTTGGTGGGTAATCGGCTCAAACTGGCTCAACGCCTCGCCGCCGACACGCTGAGTGGGAGAATCGGGCGTAATAAGCTCGGGGTGCTCGCTTTCAAGCGCCTTTAATCGCTGCATGAGCAGGTCATACTCATAGTCGGATATCGCGGGGTTATCATAAACATAATAAAGCCGCGCGTATTTTTCTATCTCACGTCTGAGCTTTGTTATTTCCTTTTGTGCGTCCATTGCTTCACTCGCCTTTCGTCTGCTGCATATTCAAATACGTGTCCGGCACTCGGCCGACTATAACTGTGTCCGCGATGAGCACATCGGTGCTCACCGTGTCCGTTTTTGTCCCCCACGGCAACATAAGCTCCATATCCACCGTTACCGTGAGATCTATTTGATGCTTAGTTTGGTTTATTCCAGCCGTTAATATGCTGTTGGAAAACTCCACGCGGGATGAAGATAACAGCATTACCTTTACAGGCAGCTTCGGCCCGCGCCCCATTAAAAGGCTTGCCCCCGTCAAGTTTCCGAGCGGTATGCCGATTTTGACGGTGTTATTGCGCTCCGTGCTGACAAGCTTATCAAGTATTGTCGAAGTGAGGGTGTTAATGCGCGCCATATTACAGCTAACGGCGGTTATCTCGCCGCTTGATGATTTTTGAAAGGTGACGAAATAATCCCCCTCATATTCGCCCTCGCGCAGGGTTTCAAGCACGGCATCATTTATTTTAGCCGTTATAACATCCCTTGCGTCGGCGGCAGCGATATGCGTTGAAACGCGGTTTATGTATATCGCCGTACACACAGCAAAGAGAATAAATAGCCCCGTGCCGATAATTATTGCGGCGCGCGCGGCGGCAAAATTCACTTCACCCTCGGCGGACCTTGCCTTGGGGCGAACGCGGCGCGATTTGCACTTAAAAAGCGGTTTTGAATACATGGAAGCCCTCCTCCCATGTATAGATTATATGCCGCTTATTTATCTAACATTGCACTGACCGCCATCATTATTCCGAGCTTTCCCGACTCAAAGGTGAGGCCGCCCTGCATATAAACCGTGTACGGCTCGCGCATAGGGCCGTCTGCCGAAAGCTCAATGGACGCGCCTTGTATAAAAGCGCCCGCCGCCATTATAACGGGGCAATCATAGCCCGGCATAGGCCACGGCTCGGGCGTGACGAACGAATCCACAGGCGCACCGGCTTGTATGCCAAGGCAAAAGCTCTCCATAGCCTCGGGTGAGCCGAGATGCACCATTTGAATAATGTCCGAGCGCTTTTCGTCAACGGCGGGAGATGAGGGTATACCAAGCTCGTCCATCATCGCCGCGCAAAATACGGCAGTTTTGAGCGCCTGCGCCACGGTGTGGGGTGCCATAAAAAGCCCCTGATACAAAAGGCGGTTATTGCCGAGGGTTGAGCCGCATTCGCCGCCGATGCCGGGGGTTGTCAGACGCATGGCTGCTCTTTCCACAAGCTCCGCCTTGCCCGCAACGTAGCCGCCCGTGGGCGCTATGCCGCCGCCGGGGTTTTTGATAAGAGACCCGGCGACAATATCCGCTCCAACGTGGGTAGGCTCTATGATATCCGTAAACTCGCCGTAGCAGTTATCGACCATTATATTTGCCGTGGGGTTAACTTCTTTCACAGCCTTTACAATGCGGCCTATCTCCTCTACGGTCAAGGCCTTTCTGTCGGCATAGCCGCGAGAGCGCTGTATCATAACGCCTGTGACCTTCGGGTCAGCTGCGGCGCGGGCTATGCCGTCATAGTCGGGCTCGCCGTTTGCCGCCATATCCACCTGCGCATAATCCATGCCGTAGAATTTAAGCGAGCCATGGCAATCACCGGATATGCCTATAGCGGTACGGAGCGTATCATAAGGAAGCCCAGTTGCGGCAAGGATAGTATCGCCGGGCTTGGAGAGGGCGAACATCGCCGTTGTGAGGGCATGAGTGCCGTTTACAAAGCCGAGACGGACGAGCGACGCTTCCGCGCCGAAAAGCTCAGCGTATATTTTATCGAGCGTATCGCGCCCTAAATCATCGTAGCCGTAGCCGGTAGTCCCGGCAAAGCAGCTTTCGCTCACGCGGTTATTTTGAAATGCTTCCATAACGCGGCGGGTATTATACTCCGCTGTCGCGTCTATTTTATCAAACTGCGCCTTGGCTTTGAGTATGGCGCGCTCGGCCATGGCGTAAACCTCGGGCTTAATATCGCTTATTTTCATTTATTCAAGCTCCATAATAAGTTTTTTAAAGTGCTTGCCGCGCTCGGCAAAGTTTTTGAAGCGGTCAAACGCCGCACACGCGGGAGA
>CAYRPD010000059.1:7230-9467 GCA_964426095.1 uncultured Oscillospiraceae bacterium
TGAAGCCCGGCAGAGGTGCGCGTGGGGCTTGTGCCGATAGAGTCATTTATATACGTTACGCCGCGCAAAACGCGCACCTGCTCCAAGCGGTGTTCAACACCGGCAAAGTGCACGGCGACCTCGCGGCAATCCTCATTTGTTACATAGCCCTCAACGGCGGCAAAGGCGGCAAGGTAATTAAGTAGATTGTGCTCGCCGGGCAGTTTAATCTCGTCTGCGTGCATAATAAGCTCCTGCTTATTATCGTGTACGCGGCAAATCTCCCCGTCTAAGCAATATACGCCGTTTTTAACGCTCGCTTTATCCGAGAAATACGAAATACTCGCGTGAGCGGATTTTTCATAATACGGGGTGTGCTCATCGTCATAGTTGAGGACAAGGCGGTTATTTGCGCCCTGCTCAAGATAGATAGAACGCTTCGCGTCAATATAATCCTGATAATCCTTGTGCTTATCCAAGTGATTGGGGGAAATGTTTGTTATCACGGCCACATCCGGGTGGCAGAGCATGGAGTGAAGCTGAAAAGAGCTAAGCTCCAGCACGGCAAAATCATCGGGCTTTATTTCGGGGATATCGCAAAGGAGCGGGTGGCCGATGTTCCCGCCGAGGTGGACGGTATAGCCCGCATGAGTGAGAAGCTCGGAGATAATGGTGCTGGTGGTGGTTTTGCCGTCACTGCCGGTTATGGCAATGGTGCGGCAGGGGCAGAGGGAGAAGAACACTTCCATTTCGGAAGTTATAACGCTCCCCTTTTCGTGCGCCTTTTCCAAGTGCTCATCAAACGGCATGAGGCCGGGAGTGCGGAAAATGACATCATGGTCAAGCCCCTCAAGGTAATCATCCCCAAGCTTGAGCTTTGCCCCCATGTTGATAAGCTCCAAGCCTTCCATGCCCATTTCAGCAAGCGTGCGCTTATCGCACGCAGTTACATTTATCCCACAGCTTAAAAGCAAGCGAATAAGCGGAGTGTTGCTCACGCCTATGCCGATAACGGCAACGCGCTTGCCTTTAAGAGAATTAACATATTCATTGAGTGTCATGACTTTTCCTCCAAATAAAAACCCATAGCTAATAGATTATACGTCTTTTTCGCGCGCTTTACAAGAATTATTATTGACTTAGGGGCGAAAAATGGGTAGAATAGCGCTGTTGAGCAGGCCGAACGACCGCGGGCACAAGGCGAAAGCCTGTGCGTGAGGAAAGTCCGGGCTCCACAGGGCAAGAATAACGGGTAACGCCCGCCAGGGGTGACCCTCGGACAAGTGCAACAGAAATATACCGCTTCGGCTCGCCGGAGTAAGGGTGGAAAAGTGAGGTAAGAGCTCACTCGTCGTATGGAGACATATTGACGCTGTAAACTCTATTCGGAGCAACACCGTGGGAGGACACATAGGTCGGCCCGGCCGTCCTCGGGAGGTGGCTTGAAGCTGTCGGCAACGGCAGCTCTAGATAGATGGTCGTTTAAGACAGAACCCGGCTTACAGACCTGCTCAACTTCTATATTCGATTATAAGGCAGCAGCAACGCTGTTGCCTTAAACTACACTATAAGGACATAGATATGGATATACAAAAGCTGCTTGTTTTCATAATGGAGCTTATCGGCACGGTTGCTTTCTCCGTTTCGGGGGCAATGGTGGGAATAGAACAGCGAATGGACATTTTCGGAGTGTGCGTGCTGGGTATCTTTACGGCTGTCGGCGGCGGAATGGTGCGCGATATAATAATAGGCACAGTGCCGAGCGCGCTTATAAACCCGGTGTACGTAATTGTGGCGATGTGCGCGGCGCTTTGCGTTTTCATTGTGCTGCTGCTTCGCAAAAAGCACCTGCACGGGCGCTTTCGCGCAGCGTATGACACTGTAATGCTCATTATGGACGCGCTGGGGCTTGGGATTTTCACGGCTGTCGGCGTGCGCACGGGCATAAATGCGGGCTATCCCGATAATACCTTTCTCCTTGTCTTTCTAGGAACGCTGACCGGGGTCGGCGGCGGACTTTTGCGCGATGTAATGGCCGGTGTGCCGCCGTACATATTCGTAAAGCACATATACGCCCTTGCTTCTATCGCAGGCGCGTGTGTGTTTATAGTTATCTACAGATTCTTCGGCGAGGTCGCGGCGCTTATCGGCGCTTCCGTGCTGGTTGTGACGATAAGGTTGCTTGCCGCGCATTATCACTGGAATCTGCCGAGGCTCAAAATAAAGGATTAAAGCATGGAAAGTGAAATTAAACTGCG
>CAYRPD010000060.1:0-2692 GCA_964426095.1 uncultured Oscillospiraceae bacterium
GAAAACATAACCGAAAAACACATGATGAGCCAAATAGGAGGATAAAATGGGAAAAATAATTGCAGTTTGCATGAGCGAGCATAAGGGCACGCAGAAAAAAGATGTCGGCACGGCGCACTTCATCGCCGACTGGGGCATTGACGGAGACGCTCACGCCGGAAAGTGGCACAGGCAAGTCAGCCTTTTGAGCGCCGAAAAAATAGACGCATTCAATAAGCGCGGGGCAAACGTAATCCCCGGCGCGTTCGGCGAAAACCTCGTTGTGGAGGGGTACGATTTCAAAACCCTGCCCGTAGGGACAAAATTCAAATGCGGCGATGTGGAGCTTGAGCTGACTCAAATCGGCAAGGAGTGCCACAGCCATTGCGAGATATTTAAGAAAATGGGCGAATGCATAATGCCGCACGAAGGCGTATTCACCCGCGTGTTGACATCAGGCACGATATCCGTCGGCGATGAGCTGACAATCATAGAAGAATAAAGGACGCAAAAGGAGCGGCAGGAATGTCTGTCGCTCCCCCTTTTTTATTCAAGCATTACGCGAAGCGCATCCACCGCGCGCCGCTCCAAGCGAGAAATCTGCACTTGGGAAACGTGCATTACGCGCGCGCAATCCTGCTGCGTCATGCCGTGGTAATACCGCAATGACACCACTTGCCGCTCGCGCTCCGGCAGGCGCTCAATCGCCGCGAGAAGCGCCACGTGCTCCACCATTTTTTCCTCTGCCGTATAATCGCCCAAAATAAGCTCCAAGGTAAAGCCATCCTCGCCGCTTTCGCGCTGTAAGCTCTCGGCAGGGCCGGTTGCTACCTCGGCAAAGGCGATTTCCTCCGGCATAAGCCCCGTTTCCTCGGCAAGCTCGGATATGTTCACCTCGCGCCCTATGCGCTGTTCAAGCGCCTGTCTGCAAGCGCGAATGTGCGCGGCCTGTTCCTTTATACCGCGGCTGACCTTTACAGCACCGTCATCGCGCAAAAAGCGGCGTATCTCGCCCGATATTTTCGGCACGGCGTAGGTCGAAAAGCGCGTGCCGAAGCTTTCGTCAAAGCCGTCAATCGCCTTTAGAAAGCCGACACAGCCGAGCTGATATAAATCGTCCGGGTCAACTCCGCGCCCGAAAAAACGCTTGGCAATGCTCCAAATCAGGCCGGAGTTTTCCTCAACCAGCCGCCCCGCCGCATCTCTGTCCCCCGCCTTGGCCGCGCGAAGGTCGCAAAAAGTGTCGCTCATCTGCGCCCCACTCTTGGGCTGACGGCGCGCTGGAGCGTCACGGTCGTGCCCTTGCCGGGTGCAGAGCGCACCCGAAGCTTATCCATAAAGCTTGACATTATCGTAAAGCCCATGCCGCTTCTGTCCTCGCCCCCGGTGGTGAAAAGCGGCTGCATCGCGCGCTCCACGTTCTCTATCCCCCGCCCCCAATCGCGCACGGAGATTTCAAGCACACCGCCGTCAAGGATTCTAAGGCGCATACTCACGCGCCCTATGCTGTCGGGATAGGCGTGGACGATGCAATTCGTCACCGCCTCGGAAACGGCGGTTTTGATATCGCCCAATTCTTCCATAGTCGGGTCAAGCTGGGCGGCAAAGGCCGCCGCCGTCATGCGCGCCAAGGCTTCGTTTGCGCTTTTGCTGGGAAACTCCAGCTTTATGTAATTTAAGCCGTTCATTTTATCTTCACTCCTTTTCATCATTTCGTAAGCGCCACGGTGACGAGCCTATCTATGCCGGAAGCGTCTATAACGCGCAAGGGCTGGCGCGCGGGGTTTTCTATCCACACCCTGCCGCCGAGGGATTTCATCCGCCCTCTAACGCGCACTATCACGGCAATCCCAGAAGAATCCATAAAGCTCAAGCCTTTCAAATCCAGCACGCAATCACGCGGCAGGTATTCATCCAGCACATCGTCAATGGCGCGCATGGTGCTGCGCGCTTCGTGGTGGTCAAGCTCCCCGGCAAGATACACGGTCAGCCGCCCGGCGGCAAAGCTCGTTTTCACGTTCATTTTCTCACCTCTTCAGCAAATAAAAAAACGGCACTGCGTACCGCTTAAAGTACACAGTGCCATTTTAATTTATCGGGTATAAAATTTTTGTCGCAATCGGTTACTTGCCGAGATTTTTAAGGCTGAGTTTGAGGTTTTCTATAAGCGCTTCAAGCTTTGCTTTCTTCTCGCGCTCGGCGTTTACAACGGCCTCGGGCGCACGGGAGACAAACTTTTCGTTTGCAAGCTTTGCTATCTGACCCTCAAACTGCTTGACGGCGTTCGCCAGCTCCTTATTTATGCGCTCGCGCTCTTTGTCGAGATCGACAAGCTCGGCAAGAGGCATGAACATACGGGCATTGTCCGTTGCGAGGGAAACCGTACCATCGCCGCCGGTGGAATCGGAATCGGCCACGGTGACCTCGCTTGCAAAAGCGAGCTTGCAAATATAGCTTCTTCCGGCTTCAAAGGCGGCCTTTTTGTCCGTTGCAATGATGAGGTGCGCTTTCTTAGAGGGCGGCACATTCATCTCACTGCGGCGGGCGCGAACGGCCTTAATAACCGTCATAACCATTTCAAAGTTCTCTTCATCGGTCGGGAACGACAGTGCCGGGTCAAACTCCGGATAGCGCGCCACCATGAGCGCCTCGCCCTCATGGGGCAGCGCCTGCCAAATTTCCTCCGTGATGAACGGCATGAACGGGTGCAGGA
>CAYRPD010000060.1:2792-9312 GCA_964426095.1 uncultured Oscillospiraceae bacterium
TGGGGCAGCGCCTGCCAAATTTCCTCCGTGATGAACGGCATGAACGGGTGCAGGAGCTTCAAAATCTCGGTGAGCACGTACAGCAGCACCTTTTGCGCCGTGAGCTTTGCCGCTTCATTATCGCCGTTCAGACGGGGCTTTGTAAGCTCAATGTACCAGTCGCAGTAGCTGTCCCAAATGAAGTCATAAATCTTCGCCGCGGCAACGCCAAGCTCGAAGCTATCCATATTGTCATTGACTTCTTTTACAACATCATTGAGCTTGGAAAGTATCCATTTATCCTCTATTTCAAGCTCGGAAGCGGCGGGCAGCTCGTTTTTATCAATGGTGAGGTTCATCATCACAAAACGGGATGCGTTCCAAATCTTATTGCAGAAATTGCGCATTGCCTCGCACTTTTCCACGTAGAAACGCATATCGTTGCCGGGAGAGTTGCCGGTGATGAGGTTGAAGCGCAGTGCGTCCGCGCCGTATTTGTCGATAATCTCCAAGGGGTCAATGCCGTTGCCGAGGGACTTTGACATCTTGCGGCCTTGGCTGTCGCGCACCAAGCCGTGAATAAACACAGTCTTGAACGGCTCTTTATCCATTTGCTCCATTGCGGAGAATATCATACGCGCAACCCAGAAGAAGATTATATCGTACCCCGTAACCATGACGGAAGTGGGATACCAATAGTCAAGCTCGGCGGTCTTTTCCGGCCAGCCCATGGTGGAAAACGGCCAAAGAGCTGAGCTGAACCAAGTGTCAAGCACATCTTCATCGCGCGTTATGTTCTTGCTGTGGCACTTTTCGCACTCGCAAGCGTCCTCGCGGGAAACGGTGATATGGCCGCAATCGGCGCAGTACCATGCGGGAATCTGATGCCCCCACCAAAGCTGACGGGAAATGCACCAATCGTGTACATTCTCCATCCAGTTAAGATAGGTCTTAGTGAAGCGTTCGGGGACGAACTTAATGCGCCCGTCTTTAACAACCTCAATCGCCTTTTCGGCCAAGGGCTGCATCTTGACAAACCACTGCGGGGAGAGCATAGGCTCAACGGCCTTGCCGCAACGATAGCAGCAACCGACATTGTGATTATAAGCCTCGGTTTTGACAAGATACCCCTGCTCTTCAAGCTCGGCCACTATCGCCTTGCGCGCTTCGTATCTGTCCATGCCGTCAAACTTGCCGCCGTTTATGATTTTGCCGTCCTCGTCAATGCACTGGATCTGCTCCAAGTTATGACGAAGCCCGACTTCGTAGTCATTGGGGTCATGGCAGGGGGTCATCTTGACAGCGCCCGTGCCGAAGCCCAGCTCTACATAATCATCCGCGACTATCGGGAGCTTGCGCCCGACAAGGGGCAGCACCGCATTTTTGCCGACAAGATGCTTATACTTTTCATCCTCGGGGTTCACGGCAACGCCGCTGTCGCCGAGCATGGTTTCGGGGCGAGTCGTGGCGATTATAAACTCCTCATCGGAGTTTTCCACCGGGTAGCGGATATACCAAAACGAGCCGGGAATGTCCTTATATTCAACCTCGGCATCGGAAAGCGCCGTGCGGCAATTGGGACACCAGTTAATCATTCTGCGGCCTTTGTAGATAAGGCCTTTATCATAAAGCTCGCAGAACGTTTCGCGCACGGACTTTGCGCAAACCTCGTCCATGGTGAAGCGGCTGCGATCCCAGTCACAGCTAACGCCCATGCTCTTTTGCTGCTCGACTATTCTGTCACCGTATTGCTCTTTCCACGCCCAAACGCGCTCCAAAAACTTGTCGCGCCCGAGGTCATAGCGGGTTTTGCCCTCGGTCTTGCGCAAAACCTCTTCAACCTTTATCTGCGTGGCTATGCCCGCATGGTCAACGCCAGGCAGCCACAGCGCGGAATACCCCTGCATACGCTTATAGCGCGTGAGGATATCCTGCAAGGTGGAGTCCATCGCGTGCCCCATGTGCAGCTGCCCCGTAACATTGGGGGGCGGCATGACAATGGAAAACGGTTTTTTGTCGGGGTCAATTTTGCCTTTGAAATACCCGCCGTCCATCCACATATCGTAGATTTTCTTCTCGACCGATTTCGGGTCATACACTTTGGGAAGCTCTTTCATTGTTTCCTCTCCTAACTATGAAAATCAGAGT
Source organism: uncultured Oscillospiraceae bacterium (assembly GCA_964426095.1). GTDB lineage: Bacteria > Bacillota > Clostridia > Oscillospirales > Oscillospiraceae > Limivicinus. The sequence goes on from CAYRPD010000060.1 coordinate 4,920, forward strand.
ATGGAAAAGCCCTGAAGCTTTTCCGCTTCAGGGCGATAAAATACCGTGGTACCACCTGAATTCCGCGCTGAACTTTACGCGGCACTCTTGTCCGCTTAACGCGCGGAGCACGACCGAACTACACAGCGCCGAAAAACGCGCCTTCACCCGGTTACTCAGAGCCGACCTTCCGCAACAGCATCGTAAAAGCTCGCACCGCCCGCTTTCTCTCTGAACTCCGCTTATTGCGTACTCCTGCTCGTCACAGTAATAATGCTTGGATTATATTCTATCGGGCGCGTTTTGTCAACTTCTTTTCGCGCAAAATCACACACCCATAAGGGATTTGAGCGTTCCTGCGTCCGAAACGCCCACGATTTTGCCAAGCTCTTTTCCGTCTTTAAACGCGATAAGCGTGGGAATGCTCATCACGTTGAAGCGGCGGGCAAGCTCCGGCTCTTCGTCCACATCCACCTTGCCTATCTTCGCCTTGCCGGAAAGCTCGGCATCGAGAGAATCAAGTATAGGCGCTTGCATACGACACGGGCCGCACCATGTTGCCCAAAAGTCAACCAGCGTAACGCCCTCGGCAATAAAGCCGTCAAATTCCGAAGTCTTAATGTGAGAAACTGCCATGATTATATATCTCCTTTAATTTTTTCGCTTAGATATTCACACGCCGAAAGCGCGGCTACATTCCCCTCGCCCGCCGCCTTGGCAAGCTGAAAGGGCTTTCCCGCGCAGTCCCCTGCGGCAAATATGCCGGGGATATTCGTCCTGCCGCCGTGGGAAGTGACAATTGCGCCGTTTGCGCATTCAAGCCCCGGCACAAGGCGCGAGAGCACCATGCTTTCTTTTATTATAAACACAGCGTCAACGCTATATTCTGTTGCGCCTGCAACAAGTGTCTCAACGCGCTCCGCACCCTTTATTGAAAATCGCTGCTCCTTTTCAAAGCGCAGTACGCGGCAGCCTATGCTCTCCAAAAAGTCCGCATCCTCGCGAGCCTCAGCGGACGCGCCGATTACGGCCACGGTTTTACCCCGGTACAGCATTCCGTCACACGTGGCGCAATAGCTCACGCCGCACCCGATAGACTCGCCCTCGCCGGGATAGAGCGAGGCGCGCGTAATACCCAAGGCAAGGATAACGACGCTTGCCATATAAAAATCATTCCCCACGGCAACGCCGAAGCTCTCCCCCAGCGGCGTAACGGAAAGCGCCCGCCCGGCGATTAATTCCGCGCCGGATTGGCTCAGCTGCTCTCTAAAGCGCAAAGAAAGCTCCGCACCCGTGGCCGCATCAAAGCCCAAGTAATTGGTGACGCGCTCGGCTTTATATAGGGCGCTCGTTTCCACGGGGTTTGAAATAACGGCAACGGACTTGCCGCGATTGCGGCAGGTAAGCGCAGCGGAAACACCCGCCGCCCCGCCGCCGATTATTATAACATCAAATATATCGGCCATAATGCTCCTCGATTTTGGTTTATAGCTTTATTATAAAGCAAGCGAGAAAGAATATCAACGGCAAAAAGAGCCCGGCACTCGCCGAGCTCTTTTTGCATTAATTCAAAGAACAATTAATCTCTGTCGGATACACAAACCATGTCCCACACAGTGACATCCACAATATCCGCGCTTGCCACGCTTTCGCCCGGTTTGCCCGGCTCTACCTGCACATTATCCTCGGGATTAAGAAGTGGATATTGATCATCTTCGTGACCTGTTTGCGTTGTGTTTGCTTCGTATTTTGCGCCGTTAACTTCGGCCTCGTGTGTGCCTGTATCGAACGAAGCGCTTGTAATTATGTCGCCGACACCCTCGGAGATATTAATGGTTTTTATAACATTCTGCCCTTCGGCATCGGAAGCTATGGTTATCTTGGAAGCAAGCTTCTTCGTCGGCTGTGCTTCTTTCTTTCCGGCAGAATCGTTCTCACCGCTGTTTTTAATGTCTTTTGTCAGGGAGAATGCATTGCTTCCCTCGGCAGAAGGATCATAATTTCCGTCAAGCTTATCGCTCACGCTTTCCATTTTTGTGTAACCGCTGTCGTTCTCCTGCTCATCGTCAAAAGTGATCTTTATAAAGTAATCCGCTTCATCCCCATCGGCTTTTGCAAGGAAAGCGTATGCACTTTTCGGATGAAGCTGTTCTGTATCGGATGTCTCTCCTTCTTTCAAACTTCTTGAGTAATATTGCCTACCTGTATCTTTGTCACTATAATTATTAGGTTCCGCCCAAGATTCGCTCTGATATGTTCGTGAGACCCCCTCATAAGAGATATAAATCGTGGACACCGTGGGTTTTGTATTTACAGGGTTTGCGTCAAAGGCCTTATACGTTCCCTCGAAGAAATCCTTTGTATTTATAGGGTATTCATATCCGTCAACATCAAGCCCGCCTGTGTATTCGGTATTTTCCTGTGTCGGTTGTTCCGCCGCAGACGGGAGGACAAAACCGCCGATTTCAACAATAAGCTTTACCTCTCCCGCGCTAGAAAGCTCAAACCTATCGCCCTCGGACACTTTTATCTGCGCAGATTTCGTAATCTCGGCAAGCTTAGCTTCAAGCTCCGCCTTTTCAGCATCAGTTAAGCCCTCATCTATCACATGGATAATCCCGTCCGAGATGCAGAGCTTGGAATAATCAAGCCCGAGTGCGGCGGCCTTGTCGGCGCTGTCGCGCAAAAGCTTTGCCGCAGCAAGATCCGTCACGCGGACAAATACTATCCCGTCCTCGCTCCGAAGGTCAATTTTAATCCCGTCTATAGAGATATCGTCCGCGTCCAACCCGTGCATTTCAACGCTTGCCGCGTCCGGGTAGCCGTAACCGTAGCCGACCTTTTCAACGGGGATTTCCGCAGAATCGGCGTAGGCACACACACCCAGCGACAAAACAAGCGCCACGGCAAAAACAAGCGTCAGCACAAGCTTAGTAGGTTTATTCATATTCTTGCTCCTCCTAACAGTTTATTATATGATGATTTAATCTGTTACAATGTTATGTAATGCCAAAATCACATTTCTAAGAGGAAATGTGAAAACGCCGGCGTTTTCACGCGCTGCCCCGCGTGTTTTACACGGCTGAACGGGTTATATATCAGCAGTATTATTATATATTATTTCCTTTTTTCTTTCAACAGTTTTTTGAGAAAAATGTGCAAGCGGCGCGCCGAAGCTCGGCGCGCCGCAAAGATATTTGATTATTCAGCGTCTTCCCAGTTGTGCCAAACGTTCTGCACATCGTCGTTATCCTCGAACATATCAAGCATTTTCTGCATATTCTTGATATCGTCCTCATTGGTAAGCTTGATGTAGCCGTTCTGGGGCAACATTTCAACCTGAGCGGAAAGGAGCTTATAGCCCTTGGCAGTGAGCGCGTCCGCAACGGCGGCGACTTCATCTTCCGCCGTGTAAACCGTCATAACCTCGCCCTCGGCCTCAAAATCGGCAGCGCCGACATCAAGAGCGTCCATCATAACGGTGTCCTCGTCAAGCTCTTCATCCTCGTTATCAACTACGATAACGCCCTTGCGGTCAAACGACCAAGAAACGCAGTTGGCCGCGCCCATGTTCCCGCCGTACTTGTCGAAATAATGGCGCATTTCGCCTGCGGTGCGGTTGCGGTTATCCGTCATGGTTTCGACTATGACGGCAACGCCCTGCGGGCCGTAGCCTTCGTAAACTATCTTTTCATAGTTCTCGGTGTTGCCTGCGCCGAGAGCCTTATCAATGGTGCGCTTGATATTGTCATTGGGCATATTGGCCGCCTTGGCCTTGGCGATAACTGCGGCAAGCTTGGAATTGCTGCGCGGGTCTCCGCCGCCGCCCTCTTTGACCGCAACTACCATTTCGCGCGCGATCTTAGTGAACGCCTGAGCGCGCTTAGCGTCAGCCGCGCCCTTGGTTTTCTGTATATTGTGCCACTTGGAATGACCGGACATTGTAACAGCTCCTCTTATGTGTATATTAACGGCAAATATTTTAGCACACAAGCGCGCTCATGACAAGTGCTTTTTTCTATAAAGCTTTGGGAATGAGCATAAGTCGGTTTTCTTCCTGGTCAAAATCGGGGTTTGCCGCCTGAATGCGCTCCACGGAAGAATGATACGCCTTAGCAAGCTCCCATAAGCTCTCCCCCTCAACGCGCACAAGCGTGACCGCAGGGAATGCGGCGGGCTCAAAGGCCGCATCCTCGTCAAGCGTGACGCGCTCCACGCGGCTTATCTCCGACGTGCTCGCCGTTTGGAAGCACAGCTCCAAGGAAAAATGCGCGTCTATGTACGCCCCGTCCGGGCGCAAATATACATCGGCCATGCGAGAGGACACAAGGCGCGATTGCGCCGCCCCCTCGGCGCTTTCCACCGTAATAAGCCGCCGCACGGCGGAGAGCGCGCCGCCGGATGTGCGATAGAC
>CAYRPD010000061.1:0-3784 GCA_964426095.1 uncultured Oscillospiraceae bacterium
GGTCTATCCAAGTAGCTGGACGCAATGGCAAGGACAGTGGCAAGGTCTGCGGCAGGTTCATCCAAAAATAGGCCGCCGATGACATTAATATAAGAATCGCAATTGGAAACGGGCAAGCCGCCGCGCTTTTCCAGCACGGCCAAGAGCATTGCCGCGCGGTTATAGTCAATGCCGTTACTGCGGCGGGCGCTGTTGTACCCCGAGGGGCATAAAAGCGCCTGAACCTCGGCCAAAATCGGGCGCGTACCCTCTACAACACAGGCAACGCACGTGCCGGGGCTGTTGTCGGGTCTGCCGGAAAGGAGCATTTCTGACGGATTTTCAACGCACCTAAGGCCGTTATCGGCCATTTCAAACACGCCTATCTCGTTTGTAGAGCCAAAGCGGTTTTTTGCCGCGCGAAGTACGCGAAAACTCGTGCTGCGCTCGCCCTCGAAGTACAGCACACAGTCCACCATGTGTTCAAGCACCTTCGGCCCTGCTATACTGCCCTCTTTATTAATATGGCCTACAACGAACATCGTCAGCCCCTTTTCCTTGGTCGTGCGCATAAGGCGCATGGTGCATTCGCGCACCTGCGTAATGCTGCCGGGGGCAGAGCTGATGTCGGCATCGGAAACGGTTTGGATAGAGTCGATTATAACAACATCGGGCTTAACTTCATCTATGCCGGAGACAATGCTGTCAATATCCGTTTCGGCAAGCACGTATATCTCCCCGCCGTCAACGCCGAGACGCACCGCGCGCAGCTTCAACTGCCGCTCGCTTTCCTCGCCCGTGATGTATAAAATCCTACAGTTTCCCACCTTGCCGCACATTTGCAATAAAAGCGTGGATTTGCCTATACCGGGCGCACCGCCGACAAGCACAAGCGCCCCTTGCACCGCGCCTCCGCCCAGCACGCGGTTAAATTCCGAAATGCCGGTGGAAAAGCGAAGCTCTTCCGTTGTGTCAAGCTCGGATATCTTCTTTGCCGTGGGCGCGGCACGAAATGCGCGCGCGGTGGATTTACCGCGGGCATTAGCTGAATCCAGCTTTACTTCTACAAGGGTGTTCCACGCGCCGCAGGACGGGCATTTACCCGCCCAGTTCGCGGTTTCGCCGCCGCAATCGGTGCAGCAGTATATTGTCTTTTGTTTTGCCGCCATAGTTTTTTTCTCCGTAATTATGTATATTGAATTGAGCTTATAAACTGAATGACCGAGGCCATAAGCACGGTTGAAAGCGCCGTTTGATAACGGGTGTCGGTGAGCTTTGTAATGTCAGAATGATTTGAAACGAACCCGCATTCCACCAAAAGCGCCGGGCACTGCACATTTGAAAGGATGAAAAGCTTGTTTTTATCAGGCTCTGCTACGCGGCGATTGCCGGGCTCAAGCGCGGAAACGATATTCGCGTGCATGAGCTTGCCGAAAGCTTCGCTGTTCCCGTTTGATGAATAGAGCACCTGCGCGCCGCTGGGCTGCGCCGTGGGATAGCAGTTTTGATGTATGCTTAAAAGGACGGGGTTATTTGCGGAGTTTACAACATCCACGCGGTAAACAAGCTCGTCATGCTCGCTGTAGGTCAAGGCGTTTGCTCCGCGGCTGTCGTCCGTGCGCGTCATGACGCTTCGTTTCCCGCAAAAGGACGACACCGCTTGAAGCCGCAGGGCAATCGCAAGGTTAATGTCGCTCTCCTTTGACCCGTCCGCGCCGACAGCGCCCCCGTCTATCCCGCCGTGTCCCGCGTCAATAACCAGGGTGTGGTCGTCCCCTTGCGTCAAGGCCGACACCACGCGGGATTTATCCAAGTTCGCCGCAAACGCCGACAGCGCCGTAAATACGGCCAGTGCTGCAGCAAGCGTTATAAGCTGCTTTCTTCCGATGACAAGAAAAGAATTACGCATTTAGTCACCTCACGGGCAGATTAGTGAGGCACGGCATTATTATATATGCTCTTCGCGCTTTAGTCAAATACAAAGCCGTCAAAGCAGTATACATATAAGCCCTCCGCTTCCCTCATTTATTATCCTTTGCAGTGTCGCTTGCAGTTTCGCTTTGGCGCTTTCGGGCAGAGCTTCAATTTTGCTCGTCAAGCCCTCTTCGGCGATATCGTAAAGGGACTTGCCGAAGATATTTGACTGCCAAATGCGGTTTACATCGCCGTCAAAGCCTTGGAGAAGAAAGTTTATAATGTCCTCGGACGCGGTTTCCCCGCCGATTGCGGGCGTGACCTCGGTTTCGATATTCGTCATGAGCATATGTATTGCTGGGGCGTTGGCCTTGAGCTTTACGCTGTATTTCCCGCCTTGGCGCACTATCTGCGGCTCTTCAAGCTGCATTTGATCCGAATCCGGCATCACAACGCCGTAGCCCTTTGTGCGCACATCCTCAAGTGCTGCGCGAAGCTTATCATAATCGCGCTTAACGGCGCTCATTTCAGCAAGGGTAGAGATAAGGTCGCCGTCATTGTTGACCTCAAGCCCAGTCTGCTCGCTTATGGTTTTATAATAAAGCGCTCGCGGCAGCTCCACGCACACGGAGACCGCGCCCGTGCCTAAATCGCTTTTCTTTATGCCGACTTTGAGGATGTTTTCATCCTCGGCAAGCGTATCTGCGGCGGCGTAGCAGTCTTTTATCTTCCCAGCGCCCTCGGCACAGACACAAATTTTCTCGAACATATCCGCTTTCAAGGAATTATCATCCGGCAAAGCGTCCAGCCATTCCGGCAGATAAAAGCCCATTGATTTGAGCGGGAACTCTTCCAAAACGGATTGGATTATTTCGCGTATAGCATCCTCGTCAAGCTCCAAGCAGTTTACGCACAGCGCCTTTACCTTATACTCCGCGCTTATCTCCTCCGCGAGCTGCCGGGCAGCGTCAGATTGCGGCGAGGTTGAATTAACAAGCACGACAAAGGGCTTGCCGATTGCCTGTAGCTCATTTATTACGCGCGCTTCGGCGCTTACATATTTTTCGCGCGGGATATCGCATATACTGCCGTCACAGGTGACAACAATCCCAAGCGTTGAATGCTCACTAATGACCTTGTATGTCCCCTTTTCGGCGGCCTCGGTGAGCGTAACCTCATGGTCAAACCACGGGGTGGTTACAAGCCGCTCTTCCCCGTCCTCAAATTGCCCGGCCGCACCGTCCACCATATAGCCTACGCAGTCCACAAGGCGCACGGACAGCTCCGTTCCGCCGGCAAGGTTGATTGTAACCGCGTCCTCGGGGACAAATTTCGGCTCGGCCGTCATAATGGTTTTACCGGAGCCGCTTTGCGGCAGCTCATCCTTGGCGCGCTCGCGCATATAGGTGTTATCTATCTGCGGTATTACAAGGCGCTCCATAAAGCGCTTGATAAAGGTTGATTTGCCCGTTCGCACAGGGCCGACAACACCGAGCATGAAAGCCCCGTTCGTTCGTAGCGCGATGTCTTGATATATATTAGTTTCAGTCATATTAAAATGCCTCCGCTTCCATGTTCTCGTTTGTACGAGTTTATGAAAGCGGAGGCGTTTATATTCTCATATAAATTGTGCGACCTGCTTATGGACTTTTGAAACGGTAAATTCAACCTCGGGGAAAGCCGCTTGAAGCTTTGCCGCAACTGCGGGGATTACGGGATTTTCGGTGCAGAAATGATCAGCATCTATGAGGTTTATATTAAGCTCCTTTGCCAAAAGAAACTGATGATGCTTTATGTCCGCCGTGATGTAGGTATCACAGCCCTTGTTTACGGCATCGGCGATGTAATCGCCGCCCGAGCCGCCCATTACGGCAATGCGCTTTACCCTGCG
>CAYRPD010000061.1:3884-9193 GCA_964426095.1 uncultured Oscillospiraceae bacterium
AATATGAGCGGGTGGTGGGAAACAATAAGCTCCGCGCCAAGCTCTGCCGCCTCGGAAACGACTTCGGCCGTTACATCCAGCGCGAGAAGAACGTGCGTAACGCTATTAGACAACCTGCCTATCTGAATGCCCGCGTTGTCAAAACCGAGTTGCAGATTTAACGGAGCGAGGGTTTGGAGATATTCATATATATCATTTACTCTTTTCATTATCTTCAAGCTCCTTCATTTTTTCAAGCTCGCGCAGGATTTCGGCGTTTAGCTCGCGTCGGGCAATAGTGCGCTTTGCTTTATCCATACCGCACAGTGCGCGCTCAAAGCGCCGTATAAGGTGTGTCAGCTCAGTGTAGAATAGCGTATTTCCTCGCGCAAGCTCATATTTACCCGTAAATAGCTCTGCATCGGATAAAGGCATATTCTCGCCCGTAAAACGCGCGGAGATGATTTGATAGGTTTCCCCGTTATCGCTTATTAAATCCTCGCGGAGTATCGCAAAGCCATTATAGCATAGCCAATAGCGCAGTATTTCGCACTTTGTCATGGGCTGTAAAAGCAATAAATACTTTCCGTCCATGCACCATTCCGCGCGGTCAAGTATCCCGCTTATCGTGTCCCCGCCCATACCGGCGATGATTATTGTGTCAATCTCGCTCGGCTCAATCGCGTCCAGACCGTCACAAAGGCGAAAGCTGATTATATCCTCAACGCCGTATTCGCGCGCGGTACTGACGGCGGTGGAAAGCGGGATTTCTTTAATATCGGCGGCAATAATGCGCCCGGAATAGCCGCGCGAAGCCATATAGGCGGGCAGATAACCGTGATCCGTCCCGATATCGGCAAAGCCAGTTGAATCGGGAATAAGGCTTGCAATAAGCCGTAGTCTTGCGTTCATAAAGCGCTCCTAAAGAAAAAGCCGACAGGGGTATAACTCCCGTCAGCTAAAATAAAGGGCGCGTTTGAGCGCCCTTAAAAGTCAATTAAAGAGTTTCGAGGTAAGCTTTGAGGCTGACAAGGAACTCATCGGGGTCAACGCCGTGAGCCGCGCAAGCCTGCTCCAAGGTTTCGCCGCTTGCAAGGGCGCAACCCATGCAGTGCATACCGATTGCCTGAAATGCGGGCATTGCCTCGGGGCAATTATCAACGATTTCGGAAATAAGAGTTTCTCTGGTAATTTCCATGATTGTCACCTTTCTAGAATATTAAATAATAAAGAATCGGGACGCAGAAGCGCCCCGATTTCATCCGTCAGGCAATTAGGCCTGCTCTCTCATCTTAGCAAAGCACTCGCTGCAGTATACGGGACGATCGGACTTGGGCTCAAAAGGAACCTTTGCCTCACCGCCGCAAGCGGCGCAGACTGCGGTAAAGAACTCACGGGGGCCGCGGGCAGCGTTCTTGCGAGCGTCACGGCAGGACTTGCAGCGCTGGGGCTCGTTCTGGAAGCCGCGCTCTGCGTAGAATTCCTGCTCACCGGCGGTAAAAACAAACTCGTTACCACACTCTTTGCAAACTAAGGTCTTGTCTTCGTACATCTTGAATCCTCTCTTTTGATAAGTGTGCCGTTTAGGCTTTATTTGCGAACAGCATCGTCGCTGTTGTCGCCGAAAATAACCGCGTTGCGGTGCGGGAGAATCACATGGCCGGGCGGCGAAGAAAAAACTTCGCGTCAAATACCAACACAGCCAAGTGATATCGCATCAAAATTCCATGCTCTCAAGGCGCAACCAAAGCCTCCGCACTCGCGAGAAACAAAGATAAAAGCCAAAACCAAAAGAGGGTCTTCGAGAGTTGCTCATACACATGAGCAGGAAACACAAATAAAGGGATGCGTAAAATTAAGCGCATACATTTATAACCATGATAATTATCAAGTTATATTATACAACAGTCGGGCGTAAAGTCAACATTTTTTTTAGTTATTGACAGAAATTTTTGCGTAAAAAGACAAAATATCATAAATATACGGGGTCAAAATCAAATATCAAGCTGCTGTTGCCCCATATATTCAAGCCCAAGGTGCTCATATGCACGGCGCGTGACGCATCTGCCGCGCGGCGTGCGCGTGAGAAAACCGTTTTGCAAAAGATAGGGCTCGTACACATCTTCAATCGTCACGGAATCCTCGTTGATAGTCGCGGCGAGGGTATCAAGCCCGACAGGGCCGCCGTTATAAAAGTCAATTATGCTCTTGAGCATACGCCTATCAAGCGCATCAAGCCCCAGCTTATCCACTTCAAGGGCACGAAGCGCCGTGTCCGCAACCTCTCTTGTGATTACGCCCCCGGCCATAACCTGCGCATAGTCTCTCACGCGGCGAAGAAGCCTATTTGCAATACGCGGCGTGCCGCGAGAGCGCGAAGCGATTTCAAAAGCGCCCTCGGGCGCGATATCAACGCCCAGTATGCCCGCCGAGCGTGTGACGATGCGTTTAAGCTCCTCGGGGGTATAAAGCTCTAAGCGCAAAGAAACGCCGAAACGGTCACGCAAGGGTGCTGTGAGCTGGCCGGAGCGGGTTGTAGCACCGATTAGGGTAAAATGCGGCAGCTCCAAGTGCAAGGAGTTAGCACTAGGGCCTTTGCCGAGGATAATGTCAATCGCATAGTCCTCCATCGCGGGGTAAAGAATTTCTTCATACGCACGGTTGAGACGGTGGATTTCATCGACAAAGAGGATATCCCCCTCATTGAGATTTGTAAGCAGCGCCACAAGATCGCCCGGCTTTTCAATGGCAGGGCCGGAAGTGATACGCATATTAACGCCCATTTCGTTTGCGATAATGGCCGCGAGCGTGGTTTTACCAAGCCCCGGAGGGCCGTGCAGCAAAACATGATCCAGCGGCTCATTGCGCATTTTGGCGGCGTTTATGAAGATAGAAAGATTCTCCTTGGCCTTTTCCTGCCCTATATACTCGGCAATGGAACGCGGGCGCAATGACCCGTCCGCGTTATCCTCGGGGAGACTGGCCGCAGTTGTAATCATTTCATCGTTTACATCGTTGGAAAAATTGATACTCATTAAGCTTTACTCACCTTACCATGTGCTTTAGCACGGCTTTTATTATCTCCTCTGCGCTCATGCCGGAAACATCGAGCTTTTTCAGCACCGGCGCAACCTCGGCGGCGGAATAGCCGAGCACGGTCAGCGCCGTCATAGCATCGGAAACATTGCCGTCCCCCGCCGCGCCTACTGCCGCGCCGCTTATCGGCGCTTGATAATCGCCCATAGAATACTCCTTGGCGATTTTGTCCTTAAGCTCCAATATAACGCGCTGGGCAATCTTTTTGCCTATGCCCGGTGCAACCGTGAGCGCCTTGGTATCATCGTTCATAATAGCCAGCGCGAGCGATTCTGGGGTGTTGTATGATAAAATCGACAGCGCCGCCTTTGCGCCTATCCCGGAGACCGCACAAAGCATATTAAAGCAGTGCTTCTCGCTTTTATCGGCAAAGCCGTAAAGGTCAAAATTCGTCTCCCCTATCGCCTCAGCCACGTATAGCTTTTTACGCTCTTTAAGCTTCAAGCCTACGGCGGTGTTGGCGGTTATATTAAGGGCATACCCCACCCCGCCGCAGTCAAGCACGGCGAGATTGGGTTCAAGCTCGGTAACAGTTCCCTCTATATAGTAGAACATTCTTCCCTGTCTCCTTTATATAATAGCGAAGTGGCACTGCGGGCATGGCATATGGCAAGAGCAACCGCGTCGGCGGCATCATCGGGCTTCGGCGGCGCGGGCAAGGCGCATATACGCCGAACCATATCCATAACCTGCTTCTTTTCCGCCCTGCCGTAGCCGACAACGGACTGCTTTACCTGCAAGGGCGTATATTCGTACACACGCACACCGGCTTTCCGACAGGCAAGGAGTATCACTCCCCTGCCGTGCGCCACGGCGATGCCCGTGGTGATGTTCGTGTTGAAAAAAAGCTCTTCTATCGACACGGCTTCGGGCTTAAATAGGTCAAGGATCTGCAGCATATCATCATAAATCTGCTCTAAGCGCGAAGAGAGCGAATTATGCGCAGGCGTAGTGATAACGCCGCAGTTTACAAGCTTATATTCTCTTGCTTCAAAATCCAGCACTCCAAAGCCGATTGTGGCAATGCCGGGGTCAATGCCCAAAATCCGCATTAAATCACATCCTGCGTGAATTGTAGCACATTCGCGGAAAGATTTCAATAAGGCTCTGCTTTATACCGCGTTTTACGGCAAAAGCAGAGCCTTGAATTATTGTATTTGATTATGCTCTGGGGTGCGCCTTGTTGTAAACATCCTTGAGCTGCTTTTTGATGAGGTGAGAATATACCTGAGTGGAAGAGATATCGGCGTGACCCAGCATTTCCTGTATCGCGTGGATATCCGCGCCGTTTTCCAACAGGTGCGCGGCAAACGAGTGGCGCAGGGTGTGGGGCGTGATGTCTTTTTCAATGCCGGCTTTCTTCTGATAGTACTTTATAATCTTCCAAAAGCCTTGGCGGGACATACGCTCGCCGCTGACGTTGACAAAGAGCGATTTTTCTTCCGGGGTTGCAATCATCTGCGGGCGCACAAGCGTTATATACTCGCTCACGGCCTTTACCGCCGCAGGATAGAGCGGAATGTAGCGCTCCTTGCCGCGGCTTTCACAGCGGATAACGCCCGCCGTGAGGTTTACATCGGAGATATCAAGGTCAATAAGCTCGGTTACTCTTATACCCGTTGCGTACAAAAGCTCCAGCATGGCCTTATCTCTGTAGCCCTTTGCGTCAATGCACTGGGGCTGATTGAGAAGCGTTTCAACCTCGGTATTGGTGAGTATCTGCGGAAGCTTCTGCGTGCTCTTATCCGGCACGAGTTTGAGCGCGGGGTTCACGGGGATTATCTGCTTAATGCACAGGTGCGTATAAAGGCACTTGAGGGATGCGATGTTACGCGAAACCGTTGCCACGGACTTGCCGCAGGAGCGAAGATAATCTATGTACTCGCCCACCTCGTCCTCGCTTGCGCTGACGATGGTCGCATCGGTGTGCTCATCGAGATAATCGCAGTATTTGTGAATGTCGCGCATATATGAGCTGAGGGTGTTTTCTGAAGCCTTTTTATCCTCGGTCAGATATCTCTCAAATATTTCAATGATTTCTGCGTTCTTCATGTTAAACGCCCTCTCTTACGAAAAAAATATCTATATCAAAAAGCGTTGACGTAACCGAATTATGTTTAGAGTGTTATGCGCGAAACGCTTTGTTATCCTGCTTTGGGTCAAATCGCATATGTTTATATACGGAAATTAATTAACATAATTGATTTACTGGTAACAATATATTACACGCGAGC